>NZ_JBHVFF010000238.1:0-13886 GCF_042801895.1 Streptomyces sp. NPDC057543
TTCCTGCGTTCATGGCCTCATCCGCGTCCGTCGCGCCCGGCCAGGGCAAGGCATGCCTGGCCGGCCAGTGATGTGGTGGGAGAGAGACGCTGGACCAGTGAGACTCCGTCAGAATCAAGTGCGGGCAGTGGTTCTGAGCACCCCTGATCTCAGGGTATGCTTTACCTCGTTGCCACAGCGCAGCAGGCCCCAATAGCTCAGTCGGTAGAGCGTCTCCATGGTAAGGAGAAGGTCTGCGGTTCGATTCCGCATTGGGGCTCAGGCAAGATGAAAGGCCCTCACCATCCGGTGAGGGCCTTTCGCATGTCTCGATGCTTTCTTGATGCTCTGCGGCTCAGGCCCCGATGAAGGGCGGTCAGGTGGTGGGCGGTTCGGGGACGCGCATGGCGAGGATGGCCATGTCGTCGGAGGCCGGCTCGGCGGCGAAGCGTTCGACCGCGCGCAGGATGCGTGCAGCCACCGCGCCGGCCGTGAGTCCCGTACAGGTGGCCAGCACGTCGGCCAGGCCGTCGTCGCCGAGCATGCGGGTGCCCTCACGGCGTTCCGTGACGCCGTCGGTCACGCACAGCAGGACATCGCCCGGGGCCAGGGTGACCGTCTGCTCGTACAGTTCGAGGTCCTCGATGACGCCCAGCAGCGGCTGAGGTTCGGCGGCTGCCTCGACCGAGCCGTCCTGGCGCAGGCGCAGCGGCAGGGGGTGCCCCGCGCAGACCACCTTCAGCAGAGCGCTGCCGTCCTCCTGCGGCCACAGCTCCCCGTACAGGAGGGTCAGGAAGCGGCTGCGGGCGCCCTCGTCCAGGATGGCGGCGTTGAGGCGCTCCAGGACGGCCGGGCCGCCGAAGCCCTCGCGGGCGAGGAGGCGCAGGGCGTGGCGGGCGAGACCGGTGACGGCCGCGGCCTCCGGACCCGTACCGCAGACGTCACCGATGGCGAATCCGTAGGCGCCGTCGCGGATCGGGAAGACGTCGTAGAAGTCGCCGCCGACCTCGTTGCCCTCGCCCGCGGCGCGGTAGATGACCTCGATCTCGACATTGGGGACCTCGGGCAGACCCGGCGGCAGCAGGCTGCGCTGGAGGGACTGACTGATCGCCATGCGCTCCGAGTAGAGACGGGCGTTGTCGAGTGCCAGGGCGGCGCGCCGGGAGAGGTCCTCGGCCAGTTCCAGGATCTCCTGCCGGAAGTGGTCGTCGGAGGGCTTGCCGAGCGTGAGCATGCCGATGACGCGGTTTCGGGCGACGAGCGGCAGGACCACGGTCTCTCCGCCCACCGCCGCGGCGGTAGCGAGCGTCGTATGGGCGCCGGCGCCGAACCCGCCGGGTTCGCCGAGGCCGAGCGTGCGCATCGAGGCACGCAGGGCAGCCTGGTGTGCGGCCTCGGACGGGGCCGCCCAGACGCGGGCACCCGGGGTCGGTACCGGGTCCGGAGGAGCGATCTTCGAGAGCAGGGCCTTGAGGCCGTCGATGCGTTCCTCGTCCTCGTGCAGTACGTAGGAGAGGTACGGCTCCGAGGACTGGTCGGCGATCGTGTAGACGGCGCACCAGGTGGCCAGAGTGGGGACTGTCATCTGGGCCATCAGGGCCAGGGTCTGGTCCCGGTCGAGGGTGCCCGCGAGCAGGTCCGAGGCCTCGACGAGGAAGGAGAGGGAGCCGCGGCGCAGACGCTCCAGCTCGCCCAGGCGGGCCGATTCGACGGCCAGCGCGATGCGGTCCGCGGCGAACTGGAGGCGCAGGGCCTCCTCGTTGGAGTAGCGCCCGGCCGCTTCCGCGGCGACCCCCAGCGAGCCCGTGAGGCGTCCTTCGACCTTCAGCGGGACGGTGACGACGGAGCGCATCCCGGTCCCGCCGAGCAAGGGAACGGCGCCGGGAACGTTGTCGAGGTCTTCGTGGACGGCGGGCATCCGGGCGGAGCCGTAACGTCCGGTGCCTGCCTCCACCGGGACCCGGGCGAATCGCTGGCGGGCTGAGGGCAGGCCGGTCGTGGCCCGTACCTCCAGTTCCGTTTCGTCGTCCGTCGCCAGCAGAAGGAAGGCCGAATCGGCGTCGAGCATGTCGCGGGCCCGCTCGACGGTGCGCTGGAGCAGGCCGTCGAGGTCGTCGGGGGCAGGGGAGCCGATGAAGATCTCGAACGGATCCGTCTTGTGGCCGTCGGCGTGCGTGTCGGACACCGGTGCGCGGACCGGGGACTGGAGGACGGCGCGTTCGTAGTCGCGAACGAGCAGACAGACCGTGGACGGTTCGCCGCGGGTGTCGCGGACCCGGAGATGCGAGGCGTAGACGGGGATGGTGCGGCCGTCGGCGCCCCGGATTCCGTAACTGCCCTCCCAGCGCGAGAGCCGCAGTGCCTCGGCGATTCCGGTGTTGGTGCCGGGCGTCTGCGGCCAGGCGGTGAAGTCGGTGAGCTGTTTCCCGGTGACCTGGTCGGCGGTGTATCCGAAGAGGAACGCGGCGTCCTCGTTCCAGGCGGCGATGGAACCGGAGCTGTTGATCTGGACGACGGCCACCCGGACGCGCTCGTCCGCGACCGGGAGCAGCCCGACGGGGAGCAGCGGGCCGGCGGAGCGGATACCCACCGGGCGTTCGGGAAGATCGAGCTGGAACCACACGTGTTTGTGGGTGGGCGAATACTCGACGCCCCACCGGGAGGCGAGCGCCGCGCAGAGCAGCAGCCCGCGGCCGTTCTCGCGGTCCGGGCTGCCGAAGTCCAGACCTGTGCTCTGGAGCGGGATTTCGCGTTCCGGATAGTGGTCGGAGACCTCGACCCGTACGCCGTCCTCCGTACGCAGGCACAGCACGTCCGCTGCCGTGCCCGCGTGCACCACGGCGTTGGTCACGAGCTCGCTGGTGAGGACGACGGCGTCGTCGACGACATCCGTGTATCCCCAGCCTTGGAGGGTGTCACGGACAAAGGTGCGGGCGGTCGCGACCGAGCGCCCTACCGGGTCGAAGGTGGCAGCCGCGCGCGCGGTGATCACAGCACTCCCCATTTGGTGTCTCGTCGCTTCCCCGAGTCCTGTGCCCGTTTCTCGCCGCTTCGATTCGCTTGCCAGGCTAGACGCTCGGTCTCGGTACCGGGTACACGAGGGCCGACTTCGGGCAGCAACGACCAGTAACAGTCACAGGACCGGACAAGTGTGGGCTTCCCAACAGGGGTATGTGGAACAACCGTTGGAGGCTGCACCCCGATCGGGTCGGGCCTGGTACGTTTCAACGATTTGACGTCCGCATGGTCACCCGTCGACGGTGGGCAGCGGCGGTAGTCAATGAGGAACTGGGCAGGGTCCCAGACAAGGCCCGAACGATACGGTCAACCCCTGCGGGAGGGATCACGGTGGAGTCTGGCGTGGCGGCGCGGGGAACAGGCACGCGCACAAAAGGCGGACAGCCCGTGAAGAAACAGCGCAATGGAACCATGGACGTCGACGCGGCGGCGCTCAACAGACTCCTGGCGGGCCTGGTCGCGATGCGCGACGGGAACTTCCGTAGGCGTCTGACCGTCTCGGGCGACGGCGTGATGGCGGAGATCGCGGCGGTCTTCAACGAAGTCGCCGACCGCAACCTCCACCTCACCGGTGAGCTGGCCCGGGTGCGGCGGGTGGTCGGACGTGAGGGGAAGCTCACCGAGCGGCTGGAGACGGGCGCCTGCGAGGGCTCCTGGGCCGCCGCCATCGACGCCTCCAACGAGCTGGTCGACGATCTGGCCCGGCCGGTCTCGGAGGTCGGGCGGGTGCTGTCGGCGGTCGCCGACGGTGATCTCGAACAGCGTATGGAGCTGCGGTCGCACACGGCCGACGAGACGGTGCGGCCGCTGCGCGGCGAGTTCCTGAAGGTCGCCCGTACTGTCAACAACCTGGTCGACCAGTTGTCGGCGTTCACCGAGCAGGTGACGCGGGTCGCCGTCGAGGTGGGTACCGAGGGCAAGCTGGGCGGGCAGGCCCAGGTGCGCGGGATGTCCGGGTCGTGGAAGGACCTCACAGACTCCGTGAACACCATGGCGTACCGGCTCACGGCGCAGGTGCGGGACATCGCCCTGGTGACGACGGCGGTCGCCAAGGGGGACCTGTCGCGGAAGGTAACCGTCCATGTGGCCGGCGAGATGCTGCAGCTCAAGAACACTGTCAACACGATGGTCGACCAGTTGTCGTCGTTCTCCTCCGAGGTGACCCGGGTCGCCCGAGAGGTGGGCACGGAGGGCGAGCTGGGCGGGCAGGCGACAGTGCCCGGTGTGGCCGGGGTGTGGAAGGACCTCACCGACTCCGTCAACACGATGGCCGGCAACCTGACCTCCCAGGTGCGCGGGATCGCCGAGGTGACCACGGCCGTCGCCAACGGCGACCTGTCACAGAAGGTGACGGTGAGCGCCCGGGGTGAGGTCGCGCAGCTGGCCGAGACCATCAACCAGATGACCGAGACGCTGCGCACCTTCGCGGACGAGGTGACCCGGGTGGCCAGCGAGGTCGGTGGCGAGGGGCTGCTCGGCGGACAGGCCCAGGTGCCGGGGGCGGCCGGTACCTGGAAGGACCTCACCGACTCGGTGAACACGGTCTTCCGGAACCTGACGACCCAGGTGCGCGACATCGCGCAGGTGACCACGGCGGTGGCCAGCGGTGACATGACGCAGAAGGTCACCGTCGACGTGGCCGGCGAGATGCTGGAGCTGAAGAACACCGTCAACACGATGGTGGACCAGCTTCAGTCCTTCGGTTCGGAAGTGACTCGGGTGGCCCGGGAGGTCGGCGTCGAGGGCCGGCTCGGCGGTCAGGCGGAGGTGCCGGGGGCCGCGGGGACCTGGAAGGACCTCACGGACTCGGTGAACACGGCGTTCCGGAACCTGACGGGGCAGGTGCGCGACATCGCGCAGGTGACGACGGCGGTCGCCAACGGTGATCTCTCGCAGAAGGTCACCGTCGATGTCGCGGGCGAGATGCTGGAGCTGAAGAACACCGTCAACACGATGGTGGCGCAGCTGTCGTCGTTCGCCGATCAGGTGACGCGGATGGCGCGTGACGTGGGCACGGAGGGTCGCCTCGGCGGCCAGGCGCGGGTCGACGGCGTCTCCGGTACGTGGAAGGAGCTCACCGACTCCGTCAACTTCATGGCGGGGAACCTGACCTCCCAGGTGCGCCAGATCGCGCAGGTGACCACGGCGGTGGCGCGGGGCGACCTGTCGCAGAAGATCGATGTGGACGCTCGCGGCGAGATCCTGGAGCTGAAGAACACCATCAACACGATGGTCGACCAGCTTTCCGCCTTCGCCGACCAGGTGACCCGGGTCGCCCGTGAGGTGGGCACCGACGGGCGGCTCGGCGGCCAGGCGCAGGTGCCGGGTGTGGCCGGTGTGTGGCGTGACCTGACCGATTCGGTCAACGGCATGGCGGGGAACCTCACCGCCCAGGTCCGTAACATCGCTCAGGTCGCCACGGCGGTGGCGCGCGGTGACCTGTCGCAGAAGATCGATGTGGACGCCCGCGGCGAGATCCTGGAGCTGAAGAACACCCTCAACACGATGGTGGACCAGCTCTCGAACTTCGCCGAGCAGGTGACGAGGGTCGCCCGCGAGGTGGGTACGGAAGGCATCCTCGGCGGCCAGGCCGAGGTGCAGGGTGTGTCCGGTACGTGGAAGGACCTCACCCAGTCCGTCAACGGGATGGCGAACAACCTGACCCTGCAGGTCCGTAACATCGCCGAGGTCACCACCGCGGTCGCCAACGGCGATCTCTCCAAGAAGATCACGGTCGATGCCAAGGGCGAGATCCTCGAACTGGTCACGACCGTCAACACGATGGTCGACCAGCTGCTGAACTTCGCCGACGAGGTGACGCGGGTCGCCCGCGAGGTGGGTACCGAGGGCATCCTCGGCGGTCAGGCCAGGGTGCGCGGTGCGACCGGTATCTGGAAGGACCTCAGCGACAACGTCAACCTGATGGCCAACAACCTGACGAGTCAGGTGCGGAACATCTCCCGGGTCTCGTCAGCGGTCGCCAACGGCGATCTGACGAAGAAGGTCACCGTCGAGGCGCGCGGCGAGGTCGCCGAACTCGCCGACACCGTCAACACGATGGTGACGACGCTGTCGTCGTTCGCCGATGAGGTGACGCGGGTCGCCCGCGAGGTGGGTACGGAAGGTGAGCTGGGCGGTCAGGCACGCGTTCCGGGGGTCTCCGGTACGTGGAAGGACCTCACCGAGTCCGTGAACTCGATGGCGTCCAATCTGACCGGTCAGGTGCGGCAGATCGCCACGGTCACCACGGCCATCGCCAAGGGCGACCTCACCAAGAAGATCGACATCGACGCGCGCGGCGAGATCCAGGAGCTGAAGAACACCATCAACACGATGGTCGACCAACTGTCCTCGTTCGCCGAGCAGGTGACCCGGGTGGCCCGTGAGGTGGGTACCGAGGGCCAGTTGGGCGGCCAGGCACGCGTCCGGGACGTCGACGGCACCTGGCGCGACCTCACCGAGTCCGTGAACGAGATGGCCGGGAACCTCACCCGTCAGGTGCGGGCGATCGCGGCCGTCGCCACGGCGGTGACCCGCGGCGACCTCAACCTCAAGATCGATGTGGACGCGGCCGGCGAGATCCAGGCCCTGCAGGACAACATCAATACGATGATCGCCAACCTGCGGGACACCACGGCCACCAACAAGGAGCAGGACTGGCTGAAGGGCAATCTCGCCCGGATCTCCGGCCTGATGCAGGGGCGGCGCGATCTCGACGACGTGGCCTCGCTGATCATGAGTGAGCTGACCCCGGTCGTCTCCGCGCAGCACGGTGCGTTCTTCCTGGCCATGCCGACCGGTGACACCGACGCGGTGGGAACGGACAGCGACAAGGACAACGCGTACGAACTCCGTATGAGGGGCAGCTACGGATATTCGGCGGGGTCGATGCCGACATCCTTCCGGCCCGGTGAGACCCTCATCGGCACGGCCGCGGAGGAGAAGCGGACCATCCAGGTGGACAACGTTCCGCCGGGCTATCTGAAGATTTCCTCCGGGCTCGGCGAGGCGCCTCCCGCGCATGTGATCGTGCTTCCGGTGCTCTTCGAGGGGAAGGTTCTCGGTGTGATCGAGCTGGCCTCGTTCCAGCCGTTCACGCATATTCAGCGGGACTTCCTCAACCAGCTCGCCGAGATGATCGCGACGAGCGTCAACACCATCAGCGTCAATACGAAGACCGAGAAGCTCCTTGAGCAGTCGCAGGAGCTGGCCGCGCAATTGCGGGACCGATCACAGGAGTTGGAGAACCGGCAGAAGGCGCTCCAGGCATCCAACGCCGAACTGGAGGAGAAGGCCGAGCTGCTGGCCCGGCAGAACCGGGACATCGAGGTCAAGAACACCGAGATCGAGGATGCCCGGCAGGTTCTGGAGGAGCGCGCCGAGCAGCTCGCGGTCTCGATGCGGTACAAGTCGGAGTTCCTGGCGAACATGTCGCACGAGTTGCGTACGCCGCTCAACTCGCTGCTCATTCTTGCCAAACTGCTCGCGGACAACGCCGAGGGGAATCTCTCGCCGAAGCAGGTGGAGTTCGCCGAGACGATCCACGGGGCCGGTTCCGATCTGCTGCAGCTGATCAATGACATCCTCGATCTGACGAAGGTCGAGGCGGGCAAGATGGACGTCAGCCCGACCCGGATCGCGCTGGTCCAGCTCGTCGATTATGTGGAGGCGACCTTCCGGCCGCTCACCGCGGAGAAGGGGCTCGATTTCTCCGTACGGGTCTCGCCGGAGCTTCCCGCGACCCTGCACACGGACGAGCAGCGGCTGCTCCAGGTGCTACGCAATCTCCTTTCCAACGCGGTTAAGTTCACCGACAGCGGGGCGGTCGAGCTGGTGATCAGGCCGGCCGGCGAAGACGTGCCGAACGCCATCCGCGAGCAGCTCCTGGAGGCCGGCTCGCTGCGTGAAGCCGACGCCGATCTGATCGCCTTCTCCGTCACCGACACCGGTATCGGGATCGCGTCCAGCAAGATGCTGGTGATCTTCGAGGCGTTCAAGCAGGCGGACGGTACGACCAGTCGCAAGTACGGCGGTACGGGGCTCGGCCTTTCCATCAGCCGGGAGATCGCCCGGCTGCTGGGCGGTGAGATCCACGCGGCGAGCGAGCCGGGCCGCGGCTCGACGTTCACGCTGTATCTGCCGCTGCACCCGAGCGAGTTGCCGCCGCAGGGGTATCCGCAGATCGGCCCGGGGCCGGGTGAGACACATGGTGCCGCAGCCGAGGAAGGTCTGTTTGCGGAGGCCGGTCCGAGCGCTGAACCGACGGCCGCCGCGCAGGATTCGGCCGGTGCGCCGGGTGGTTCCGATGCCGTTGGTGGCGCCGGTGCCGCGGGTGCCGCTGGGCTGATGCGGCGGCGCCGCACGACTCTGGGGGGCACGGAGCGACGGCCCGTGCTGCCGTCCCGCGCCGCCGATCCGCAGGAGCCGTGGGCGCTCGGCAGTCAGGAGGAACCGGAGGCTCGCAGGGCGTTCCGGTTCCACGGCGAGAAGGTACTGATCGTCGACGACGACATCCGTAACGTCTTCGCGCTCACCAGCGTGCTGGAGCAGCACGGTCTTTCGGTGCTGTACGCGGAGAACGGACGCGTGGGCATCGAAGTCCTCGAACAGCACGACGATGTGACGGTCGTACTGATGGACATCATGATGCCGGAGATGGACGGCTATGCCACGACGACGGCGATCCGCCGGATGCCACAGTTCGCCGGCCTGCCGATCGTCGCGCTGACCGCGAAGGCCATGAAGGGCGACCGGGAGAAGGCGATCGAATCCGGCGCTTCCGATTATGTGACCAAGCCCGTCGATCCTGATCATCTCCTTTCCGTAATGGAGCAGTGGATGCGCGGAGAGTGATCATTAGTTGCGAGAATCGCCATGAGTTGTTGATCGACTGCGCTCGCAGGAGTGTGAGAACGCGCTGTACGGGGAACCTTCTCGTCCCCCGCTGCGTTTCTGCTGTGTGCACAGTGACATCGCGGTGACAGGGTGTGGTGACGGGCGGGGTGCGGCTACCATGACCGGCACAAGGACGGACGGCGTAAGGGAGTCGTCCCCTGGGGCGGCGCCCGGTGCAATTCCGGGGCGAGGAGGGCGGGCCAGGATGCAGAAGGCCAAGATCCTCCTGGTCGATGACCGGCCGGAGAATCTGCTGGCGCTGGAGGCCATCCTCTCTGCGCTCGATCAGACACTGGTACGGGCATCGTCAGGGGAGGAAGCGCTCAAAGCGCTGCTCACGGACGACTTTGCGGTCATTCTGCTGGACGTCCAGATGCCGGGCATGGACGGTTTCGAAACCGCCGCGCACATCAAGCGGCGGGAACGGACGAGGGACATCCCGATCATCTTTCTCACCGCGATCAATCACGGTCCACATCACACCTTCAGGGGTTACGCGGCGGGCGCGGTGGACTACATCTCGAAGCCGTTCGACCCGTGGGTGCTGCGGGCCAAGGTCTCGGTCTTCGTCGAGCTGTACATGAAGAACTGCAAGCTGCGCGAGCAGGCGGCGCTGCTGCGGCTCCAGCTGGAGGGCGACAGCAACGGCGGCGCGGGCCACGAGAAGGAGCCCGCAGGGCTGCTGGCCGAGCTCTCGGCGCGGCTCGCGGCCGTCGAGGAGCAGGCCGAAGCGCTCTCCAAGCAGCTCGACGACGAGTCGGCGGACGCCGCGGCCGTGGCCACCGCCGCCCACTTGGAACGCAAACTGACGGGCCTGCGCCGGGCACTCGACGCGCTGGAGCCCGGCACCGGAAGCGGCGCGACCGTGCTCCCCTCGTAACGTCGTACCGCTCGCGACTCCACCACGGGACGGTCCGGCGGTCCGACCTCCGGCGGGGAACGGGCGGTTGCCCGGGCCGTCGGGCCAACTGCCCCGCTGTCCCGGCCGTTCGGCGGTTTGACGGCTCGCCGGTTTGATGGGTCGTCGTTCTGGTGGGTCGGTGGACCGGTCAGGACTTCCGGTGGCGGGGAGGCGTGAGAGCACGTCAGTTTCCGGCCTCTGCCCGGCGACACGGTCGGGTGAAGCGGCAGGCGCACGTGTTCACGGCCGCCGACACCGGTAACCTCGGCACCATGGCCTCACGTACGTCCGGCAAGGGTTCCCAGGGCACGGCGGGCACCGCGAAGCGCGTCGGCCGTACCGCGGGGCCGGCCAAGAAAGCCGCGCCCGCCAAGAAGACCGCAGCGAAGAAGACCGCGCCCGCGAAGAAGGCTCCCGCCAAGAAGGCGGCCGCGCCCAAACCGGCGCCGTCGCCCACCGGCGGTGTGTACCGCCTGGCGCGCGCCGTCTGGCTCGGCGCGGCCCACGCCGTCGGTGCGATGTTCCGCGGCATAGGGCGCGGCGCCAAGGGACTCGACCCCGCACACCGCAAGGACGGAGTCGCGCTGCTGCTGCTCGGTCTCGCACTGGTCGTCGCCGCGGGCACCTGGTCGAATCTGCGCGGGCCCGTCGGCGATCTCGTCGAGATGCTCGTCACCGGAGCCTTCGGCCGGCTCGATCTGCTCGTGCCGATACTGCTCGGCGCCATCGCCGTACGGCTGATCCGCTACCCGGAGAAGCCCGAGGCCAACGGACGCATCGTCATCGGACTCTCCGCCCTCGTCATCGGGGTGCTCGGACAGGTCCACATCGCGTGCGGATCGCCCGGCCGGGACGACGGCACCACGGCGATGCAGGACGCGGGCGGGCTCATCGGCTGGGCAGCCTCCAAACCGTTGATCTACACCATGGGCGAGGTCCTCGCCGTACCGTTGCTGTTGCTGCTCACCGTTTTCGGGTTGCTCGTCGTCACGGCCACCCCGGTGAACGCCATTCCGCAACGACTCCGGCTGCTCGGCACCAAGCTGGGCATCCTCGACCCGGTGTACGACCCCGAGGCCGACGAGGAGAACGACGACGAGCGCTACGACGAGCAGTGGCGCGAGGCACTGCCCGCCCGCTCCCGCCGCTCCTCCGCGCGCCGCACCGGAGCGCCCGCGGAGTACGACCCCGATGAGGCGGAGGCCGACGCGCTCTCCCAGCGCCGTCGGCCGCGCAGGCCCTCCGTGCAGCCCGCGATGAACCGGACCATGGACGCGGTGGACGTCGCGGCGGCCGCGGCCGCCGCGCTCGACGGGGCCGTACTCAACGGCATGCCGCCCTCGCCGATCGTCGCCGACCTCACCCAAGGCGTCTCCGTCGAGCGCGAACGCCCGGGCTCGCCGGTGCCGGGCGCCCGGGAGGGCGAGCCCGCCACCGGGGCAGGGAAACAGGAGAAGGGGGCGGCGCCCTCGGGCGGCGTACCCGATCTGACGAAGCCCGCACCCGACCGCTCGCAGTCCCAGCCGCTGCCGGCCCGCGCCGAACAACTGCAGCTCTCCGGCGACATCACCTACGCGCTGCCCTCGCTCGACCTGTTGGAACGCGGCGGGCCGGGCAAGACCCGCAGCGCCGCCAATGACGCGATCGTCGCGGCCCTGACGAACGTATTCACCGAGTTCAAGGTCGACGCCGCCGTCACCGGCTTCACCCGCGGACCGACGGTCACCCGGTACGAGGTGGAGCTCGGCCCCGCGGTTAAGGTCGAGCGGATCACCGCGCTCGCCAAGAACATCGCGTACGCCGTCGCCAGTCCCGACGTCCGGATCATCTCCCCGATCCCGGGCAAGTCGGCGGTCGGCATCGAGATTCCCAACACCGACCGGGAGATGGTCAACCTCGGCGATGTGCTGCGCCTCGCGGACGCCGCCGAGGACGACCACCCGATGCTGGTCGCGCTCGGCAAGGACGTCGAGGGCGGCTATGTGATGGCCAACCTGGCGAAGATGCCGCACGTGCTGGTGGCCGGCGCGACCGGTTCCGGCAAGTCGTCCTGCATCAACTGCCTGATCACCTCGGTCATGGTGCGGGCGACGCCGGACGACGTGCGGATGGTGCTGGTCGACCCCAAGCGGGTCGAGCTGACCGCGTACGAGGGCATCCCGCACCTGATCACGCCGATCATCACCAACCCGAAACGTGCCGCCGAGGCGCTCCAGTGGGTCGTACGGGAGATGGACCTGCGCTACGACGACCTGGCCGCGTTCGGGTACCGGCACATCGACGACTTCAACCAGGCCGTCCGCAACGGCAAGGTCAAGCCGCCGGAGGGCAGCGAGCGCGAGCTCTCCCCGTACCCGTATCTGCTGGTGATCGTCGACGAGCTCGCGGACCTGATGATGGTCGCTCCGCGCGACGTGGAGGACGCCATCGTCCGCATCACCCAATTGGCCCGCGCCGCCGGTATCCACCTGGTGCTAGCGACCCAGCGTCCCTCGGTCGACGTCGTCACCGGCCTGATCAAGGCGAACGTGCCCTCCCGGCTCGCCTTCGCCACGTCCTCGCTGGCCGACAGCCGGGTCATCCTCGACCAGCCCGGCGCCGAGAAGCTCATCGGAAAGGGTGACGGTCTGTTCCTGCCGATGGGTGCCAACAAGCCCACCCGTATGCAGGGCGCCTTTGTCACCGAGGACGAGGTCGCGGCCATCGTCCAACACTGCAAGGATCAGATGGCGCCGGTCTTCCGCGACGACGTGGTGGTCGGCACCGCCAAGAAGAAGGAGATCGACGAGGACATCGGCGACGACCTGGATCTGCTCTGCCAGGCCGCCGAATTGGTTGTCTCCACCCAGTTCGGATCCACCTCGATGCTCCAGCGCAAGCTGCGGGTCGGCTTCGCCAAGGCCGGCCGGCTGATGGACCTGATGGAGTCGCGGAACATCGTCGGGCCGAGCGAGGGATCCAAGGCGCGCGACGTCATGGTGAAACCGGACGAGCTGGACGGGGTGTTGGCACTGATCCGCGGGGAAACCGCTTCGTAGGTGAAGTCGGGCAACCGTTTCGCCGGGTCGTACGTCAAGTTGGAGGGAGGGACGGCAGGATTGACCTTCCAGAGGTGGCCCGGAGCATCGGACAGTGTTCGAGTCCGATGGCGTACAAAGTCCTTCCTCCCGGTTGCCTCACCCTTTCGTACCCCCCCTAGACTGAACGCCCAGCAGGTGGCTCACGCTCGAAAGGCGCCCCCGTGTCCATCGGCAACTCCCCCGAAGACGACCGGCCTTCGATCGGTCGAGTGCTTCAGCAGGCTCGTATCGCCGCAGGTCTCACGGTCGAAGAGATCAGTTTGTCCACCCGGGTGCGCATCCCCATCGTGCACGCGATCGAAGAGGACGACTTCTCCCGCTGTGGCGGCGACGTGTACGCGCGCGGCCATATCCGTACCTTGGCGCGTGCTGTCGGGACCGATCCGGAACCACTGGTTTCGCAGTACGACGCCGAGCATGGCGGCCGTCCCGCACCCACGCCCGCGGCGCCGCTGTTCGAGGCCGAGAGAATCCGTTCCGAACCCCGTCGGCCCAACTGGACGGCGGCCATGGTCGCGGCGATCGTCGCCGTCGTCGGTTTCGTCGGCTTCACCTTCTTCAAGGGCGGCGACGACGGCCCCTCGGCCACGCAGGTCGCGGAAGGTTCGACGCCCAACACGAAGAGCCCCGAGCAGAAGACCAGCAAGCCCGTCGATCCCAAGCCGGTGCCTTCCGACGGTGCCATCGCCGCGGCCCCCAGGGACAAGGTGACGGTGAAGCTCAGCGCCAGTCAGGGCAAGAGCTGGATCTCCGCCAAGGACCACAACGGGCGGCTGCTGTTCGACGGCCTGCTGGCCCAGGGCCAGTCCAAGACCTTCCAGGACCAGGAGCGGGTCGACCTCGTCCTCGGCAACGCCGGGGCCATCGAGCTCTTCGTGAACGGCAAGAAGGTCGAGGAGAAGTTCCAGCCCGGTCAGGTCGAGCGGCTCTCGTACACGAAGGGCGACCCGGCGGTCGGCTGACCCGTATACACACGTTCCCGAGCGGTACCGGCAGCGGTATCAGCAACGCGG
>NZ_JBHVFF010000239.1:0-13884 GCF_042801895.1 Streptomyces sp. NPDC057543
TCGACGTCCTGCTGGTCCTGCGCCGCCCTGCGGCTGGGCGGCGCCGGCGGCCGGGCCGACGCGGCGGCCGCGGACCTGTGGAGCGGGCTGGCCCTGGGCACAGGTACCCCCGGCGCCCGGCCCGCGGGACCGCTCGCCGCGATGCTCGGCAATCTGCTCGGGTACGAGGTGTTCCGCCTGGTCACCGGCGCACTGCCGGCCGAGACCCGGGGCCGGCTGCTCATCCAGGACATGGCGTCCTTCGACGTCGGCTCGGAGCCGCTGCTCGCGCACCCCCGCTGCCCATTCTGTGCCACCCCCGCCGGTACCCCGGAACCGGTCGACCTGGCGTCGGTCCCGCCGCGCCCGGCATTCCTCCCTACGGTCGCCACCGCCCCCGACGACGACGCCTCCCGCGGCCCGCTCGCCGAACTCGAG
Source organism: Streptomyces sp. NPDC057543 (assembly GCF_042801895.1). Classification (NCBI taxonomy): domain Bacteria; kingdom Bacillati; phylum Actinomycetota; class Actinomycetes; order Kitasatosporales; family Streptomycetaceae; genus Streptomyces; species Streptomyces sp. NPDC057543. The sequence continues at coordinate 418 of NZ_JBHVFF010000239.1, forward strand.
CGCCGCTCCGCACTCGTCCACCCGCACGCCGGCGTCTTCACCCGGTACGCGGACGAGCCCCTGACCCAGACTCCGCTGAAGGTGGGCTCCGTCGTGCTCGGCCTGGGGCCGCGGGGGTCGCGGACCATCACCGCCTTCGATGTCCACCACACCGCCGGGGCCCGGCTGCGGGCGCTGAACGCAGCCGCCACCGTCTACGCCGAGCACGTGGTGCCCGCCGTCCCCGCGCAGGCCTCCCTCGACGAGCTGCCCGCCGTGGCCCCGGACGCGCTCACCATCGCGTCCGGCACCGGTGGCGGCGGCGCGGCCACCGTCTGGACCCCCGCCACCTCGCTCGTCACCAAGGAGGCGGTGCGGGTGCCCGCCGGCGCCGTACGTCCCTTCGGGGCGGACAACGCCGACCGTCGCTTCGAACCTACGCGGGCCGGAGCGGGCGCGGGAGCGGACCTGCCGGAGGCTGCGGCCTCCGGTCTGCTGTCGGCGCTCTCCCACGCCGCCCTGCGACGGGCGGTCGGGGATGCCGCGGACGTGGCGGTGATCGAGCCCTCGGCCTTCGGCGACGACCCCGAGATGACGTTCCTGCTTCGGTCCACCACCCACCTCGGCCTCTCGGTCGAACTGCTCGACCTCGGTGAGCGGGCACACTCCGGTGCGTGCGTCGTCCTGGCGAGGACCGTGTCCCCCACCGCACCCGCCCGCTGGGCCGTCGGGTCCGCCCTGGACCTCACGGCGGCCGCCGTGGATGCCGTACGGGACCTGCTCGGCGAGGCGCAGCTGGCGGCCGAGGCGGAGACGGACGCCCCCGACGCGGGCGACCCGCTGCTGCGGGACCTGGACGCCGCGCTGATCCCGGTGACCCGCGACGAACCGGCGAAGGCACCCGGTCAGGCCGTGGAGTGGACCCGGATCCTCGAACGCCTCGCTGCCGACGGCCGGGACGCCCTGGTCGTGCCCACGCACGCCGCCGACCTGCCCACCGCGGGCATCCACACCGCGCGTGTCCTGCTCACCCGGACGGTCACCGATGCCGGCTGAGCCCATGACCGGGCCCGGGCGGACCGCCCGGGCCGGGTGCTCCCGCCGGTTCACCGGCGCCCTGCGCGATGCGCTCGACGAGGTCGGGGCCGTCGCGAGCGGCCCGGCCCCGGCCGTGGCGGTGGCACCCCTCGGCGTCCAGGACGCGTACACCGCCACCCCCGCGCACGGCGCCTTCGACGCCGGGGCCGCGCCCGTCCCCGTGCACCTGTACGGGCGTCAGGTGCTGGTCGGGCCGTGGCCCGCCGACGGCCGGGCCACCGGGTGCGGGACCTGCCTGGAGCGCCGGTGGCAGGGCGTGCGCTCCCTGCCACTGCGCGAGGGGCTCGAACTCGGCTCGGGAACCCGGTCGGTGGGCGAGTGGCCGTACGGCATCCCGTTCGCGGCCACCGCCGCGGCCGCGCTGGTGGCGGGTCTCGCCGGCGCGGAGCCGGCCCCCGGCCCGTATCCGCGGGTGCACCTGCTGGACCTGGAGGCCATGACCGTACGCAGCCATCCCCTCGTCCCCGACCCGGAATGCCCGGCCTGCGGTGTGCCGGAACCGGACACCGCCGAGTCGGCCGCGCTCACCCTGCGGCCCACGCCGAAGTACCGGCCGGGCGCCTTCCGGGTGCGCCGGATCGAGGACTACCGGCTGCCCGTGGACGCCTTCGCCAACCCGCACTGGGGCGCACTGGGCTCGTCGGTGATCTGCGACGTGGCTTCCACCACCACCTCGGCCACCATCGGCTGCTTCTCCACCCGCTCCGGGGAATACCTGCGGGAAACCTTCTGGGGCGGTCACACCGACACCTACGCGCGCAGTCAGCGCATCGGGGTCCTGGAGGGGCTGGAGCGCTACGCCGGGATGCGCGCCCGGGCCAGGACCACCCGCCTCATCGCCTCTTACGACGACCTCGGCCCCGACGCCGTCGACCCCCGCGAAACCGGTCTGTACGCCGAGGAGTTCTACCGGGCGAACCCGCGGGTACGGCCCTTCACCCCGGACCGGGAGATCCCCTGGGTGTGGGGCTGGTCCCTGCGGGACGACAAGCCCCGCCCGGTCCCCGAGATCCTCGCCTATTACCACGCGCCGGGCCTGGAGAACCGGTTCGTGCAGGAGAGCTCCAACGGCTGTGCCTCGGGCGGCAGTCCGGAGGAGGCCATGTACTTCGGACTGATGGAGGTCATCGAGCGGGACGCCTTCCTGCTCGCCTGGTACGGGCAGGCGCCCCTGCGGGAGATCGACCCGTCGACCAGCACCCGCCGGAGCACCCGGCACATGGTGGACCGACTGGCCATGTACGGCTACCGGGCCCGCTTCTTCGACACCCGGATCACCTTCCCCGTACCGGTGGTCACCGCCTGCGCCGAACGCTTCGACGGCGGCGTCGGCCGCATGTGCTTCGGGGCGGGCGCCGGGCTCGACCCCGAGTCGGCCCTGGACTCCGCGCTCTGCGAGATCGCCACCGACTCGGTCAACCTCGTCGGCCGGACCCGGCGCAACGAGGTCCGGCTGCGCGCCATGGCCGCCGACTTCGACCAGGTCACCACTCTCCACGACCACCCCCTGGTCTACGGCGTCCCGGAGATGGGCCGGCACGCCGACTTCCTGCTGCGGCAGCCGGGCCCCCGCCGTCCGCTCGCCGTCGCCGACCTGGCGTGGCCGGACGACGACGGTGCCCCGGTGGCATCCGACCTCCGCGAGGACCTGCTGCGCGCGGTGGGCGCCGTCACCGCCGCCGGGTTCGACGTGGTGGTGGTCGACCAGACCCTGCCCGAGCAGCGCGCCCTCGGCCTGCACACCGTGAAGGTCCTGGTGCCCGGCCTCGTGCCCATCGACTTCGGCTGGTCCCGCCAGCGCGCCCGCCACATGCCCCGGACGGTGTCCACGCTGCGCACCACCGGCCTCAACCCCGCACCCCACCCGTTTCCATGACGGCCCGCCAGTACCGCACGCCACATCGAAAGGGGGGCCGACCCCATGGGGTTCGCCCATGAGTACGCCGACGCCGTCCTGCATCGCGGCCGCATCCCGATGGAACCCGCCGACTTCGTCCCCGACTGGGCCGACGGCCCGCGCAAGGGCAAGTTCTACCCGGGCGTGGAACCCTGCGCCCTGCCGAACGGCGACGACCTGGCCGACGCCCCGGCCGGGCGCGGCCTCCTCCCGCGGCCCGGTGAGCCCGTCGGCCCGGGCGGCTTCACGCTGCCGCTGCTGTCCGCGATGCTCAAGGACTCCTACGGGCTGACCGGTCGCCGCCTGGGCATCCAGGCCAACAGCGACCTGTCCGGCCTGCCGTTCTACACCCACGCCAACTGGTCCCGGGGCACCGCGGGCGGCGGCGGGCTGTACCCGGTCAGCATCTACTGGGCCTCGGGCCCGTCCGGCCCGCTCACCCCCGGCATCCACTACTACGACACCCACCGGCACGCCGTGCAGCGGCTGTTGACCGGCGACGTCTCGGCGCGGGTGCGCGAGGCACTCGGCCCCGACGCGCCCGCCGAGGCGCGGGAGACCGACCAATACCTGATCCTCGGCGTCAAGTACTGGCAGAACGCGTTCAAGTACAACAGCTTCTCGTACCACGTGGTCTCCACCGACGTGGGGACCCTCGTCCAGACCTGGCGGATCTGGGCCGGTGCCCGTGGCCTGCGTACCGCACCGGTGATGTGGTTCGACGAGCCCCGGCTGAACGGCCTGCTCGGCACCGTCGGCGAGGAGGAGGCCGTCTTCGCCGTCGTCCCGCTGCGCTGGGAGGGCTCCGGCCCAGTGTCGCGTACGGCCACCGGTCCGGACCCCGCGGTCCGGCACCGGGACGTCGAACGCTCGCGCACCGTGCTGGAGTTCCCGACGGTGCTCGCCATGCACGCGGCGACCGTGGCGGACGCCACGGGCCGCCCCGCTTCCGGCGCGCTCGCCGCGGCAGCCGCCCTGCCCGCCCCCTCCGACGGCACCCGGGTCGCCCTGCCCGCTCCTGCCTTCCCCGAGGTGCCCGTACGCCGGGCCCTGCGCACCCGGCGCAGCAGCTTCGGCCGCTTCGACGCGGCCCGCCCGGTCACTTCCGCACAACTGTCCGCCGTCCTCGCAGCCTGTGCGGCGACGTCCCTGGACAGCGACGCGGACCCGGACGGCACCGTACGGACGGTGCGGATGTACGCCTTCGTCAACCATGTCGCGGGCATCGAGCCGGGTGCGTACGTGTACGACGCCGAGGCCGGCGACCTGCTGCTCGTCGAACCGGGCCCGCAGGGAGCGTTCCTCCAGGACACCTACTTCCTGGCCAACTACAACCTGGAGCAGGCGGGCGCCGTCCTCGTGCCGACGGTACGGACGACGGCCGTCCTGGACGCGGTCGGCGACCGCGGCTACCGGCTGGCCGTCGGCACCGCGGGCGCCGTGGCCCAGACGTTCTACGTGGCGGCAGCCGCGCTGGAACTGGGCGCGGGCGTGGCACTGGGCTTCGACAACGTCGCGTTCATCGAGAAGCTCGGCCTGGGGGACGGCGACGAGGCCCCCCTGCTGATCATGCCTCTGGGCAACGAACGCCCCCGGCCCGCCGACTTCCGCCACGAGATCGCCTGACGGGAAGACCTGTGATGACACTCATGACGTCCGATACCGCTCCCCGGCGCCCCGCCGGGTGGGAGCCGGGCCGGCGCTTCCTGCTCCGCGCCGCGGGCCTGCCCGTGGAGACCGTCCACGGCCTGCGCTGCGCCGGTACCCGCCACTGGGCCGACCAGGTCCTGGCCCAGGAGGATCGCCTGACCGAGGGCGGCGCCGCCCTCAGCGACCTGCTGCACGATCTGGTCGAGTCGGCCGACGCGGAGGGCAGCGATGCCCGCCGCGCACTGCTGGGGCTGCGCCGCCAGGTGTTCAACAACCGGCTGCCCGCCGACCCCGAGGCCGCCGTCCGCCTGGTGACCCAACTGGACGAGGCCGTCGGCGCACGGGTCTCCGGTTGGCTGGACGACCGCGTCCGGTACGGAGAACTCATCGGCGAGGGAGCCGAGTTGCTGGCGGGTGAGCTGCGTACGGCGCGCGCGGAGCTGCGCGGCGCGCTGTCCCGGGACCGGCTCCGGCTGGGGCTGCTGCTGGCCTCGCCGACTCTCGACAGCCGGCTCGACGCCTACCTGCGCGACGCGAGCGCCGTGCCCGGTAAACGGATGCGGAAGATCGAACGCTCCGCGCTCACCTACCTCTACCGCACGGCCTGCAAGACCAGCCCGTTCAGCACCCTCACCGCCGTCGCGGCCGGCACCTTCGACGACGCCCCGGACGACGGCGGCGCGGCCCTGCGCATCGGCGGGACGTGGCGCAGCCATGTGCGGCTCAATGTCGTCGCCCTGGGGCGGCTGGCCGAGCTGATCCTGGACGACCCCGTACGACGCCAGGACCTTCCCGTCGTCCTGTCCCCGGGCTGGCGGCACGACGAGGACCGCATCCGCTACGTACGGCAGTGGGTGACGACGGGCGACGACAGCGCCTCCGTGACCTTCGACGCGGTCCGCGACCGGCTGTTCTACCTCCGCAGGAGCGGCACCCTGGAACGCCTGATCGCCCTCTTCGGCAGCCGCGACGGTCTGCGCCACCGCGACCTCGTCGGCTGGCTGCGGGCCGAGCACGGCGCCGACCCGGGCGAGTGCGAGCGGTACGCCACCGCACTGCTCCAGCTCGGCATGGTGCAGGTACCGTGCCTGCGCACCGATGTGCACAGCCCCGACCCGCTGCGCTCCTTCCAGCAGGCCCTGCGCGCCCTGGGGGCCCCGTGGGCCGATTCGGTGGCCGCCGGCCTCGACGGCCCGGCCGCCTGCCTGGCCGCGTACCCGGCCGCCGGGCTCGCCGAACGGCGGACCCTGCTGCACTCCCTTCGGGATCAACTCCTCGACGTACAAAGGGAACTGGGCGCTGCGGAACCGGCGCTCCCGCAGACCCTGCTGTACGAGGACGTCAGCGCCGGCGACGATCCGGTCCGCGGGGGCGGCCTGCTGACCGGTGCGACAGGGCAGGCACTGCGGGAGGTCGAGGGCATCCTGCCGATGTTCGACATCACGCTGCCCCAGCGCCTCACCCTGCGCGGCTTCTTCGTGGCCCGCTACGGACGCGGCGGACGCTGCGACGACCTGCTCGGCCTCGTCCACGACTTCCACGAGGACCTGTTCGACCAGTACGTCTCCTTCACCGGCAAGCGCAGCACGTTCGACGAGAACGGCGAGTACGTCCCCGAGGAGAACTGGCTCGGCCAGAGTTCGCTGCGGACCCTGGACGACGCCCGGCGCCGCTTCGTGGCGGGCATGCGCGAGCAGTGGGAGAAGAACGGCGCATCCGGCGAGATCCGGCTGCCCGGCGAACTGCTCACCGCCGTCGGCGACGAACTCGCGCCCTTGGTGGGTGACTTCACCCCGCAGAGCCATCACATCCAGGTGGCCGCGCCCGGCCCGGAGCGCCCCGGCGGCCCGCTGGTCGTGCTGAACCGCTCGTACGGCGGGCTCGCCTTCCCCTTCAGCCGATTCACCCATGTGTACGACGGGGCCGGTGACGCCGGTCCGCCCGCCGGGCCGGGGCTGTCGGACCGGCTGCGTGCCGAACACCGCGCGCGGCAGCCCGACGGAGCGGTGTTCGCCGAGCTGACCGGCGGCCCGGTCACCAGCAACCTCAACCTCCACGGCAGACTGACGGACTATCAGATCGTGTGCCCCGGCGAGACCGCCACCGTTCCGGAGGCCGACCGGCTGCACCTGGACGACCTGTACCTGGAGCACGACGAGGACACCGACCGTCTCGTCCTGCGTTCGCACCGGCTGGGGTGCGAAGTCGTCCCCGTCTACCTCGGCTACCTCGTCCCGGTGGCCCTGCCGGAGATCCCCCGCACGCTGTTGCTGCTCTCGCCGAGCACCATGACGCCGCTCGACATCTGGGGCGGCGTTCCCGAGGCCGAGGCCGTGGACGGCGTCACCCGCAGGCCTCGGGTGGTCCACGGTGACGTCGTGATCGGCCGCCGCAGCTGGACGGCGGACGCCACCACGCTCCCCGTCCGCCGCCCCGGCACGGACGAGGCGTGGTGGTACCTGGACTGGCAGCGCTGGCGCCGCGCCCACGACCTGCCGGACCAGGTGTTCGCGACGGTGCTCCGGGACGGAGGCCGGGCCCTGGGAGCCAAACCCCTCTACCTGGACTTCGACAGCCCCCTGTCACTGACCGCGTTCGACGCCCTGGTGGAACGCGAACCGGGTATCGCCGTGGTCCTGCGCGAGATGCTCCCGGCCGAGGACGGACTGCACCTGACGTCCGAGCAGGGCCGCCACGTGGCCGAACTGGCCGTAGAGACCTTCACCTCCCGCCCCCGAACCGAGGACCGCCCGACATGCCGGAACTGATACCGCCCCGCCCCGCCCGTTCCGGATCCACGACGACACAACCGGGCGAGTGGATCGCGCTGCACATCTTCTACGCCGCCAGCCCCCAGCCGATGCTCGTCAACTGCATCCGGCCCCTGGTGGGACGGCTCACCGAGGAGGGGCTGCTGAGCGGCCACTTCTTCATCACCTACTGGCTGGAGGGCCCGCACGTCCGGTTGCGCCTCCGCCCGTGCGGCCCCGGCGTCGCCGCCGAGGTGAAACGCCGCGCCGAGGAGGCGCTCACCGAGTTCCTCCGCACCCGCCCCGCCCTGTACGAGGTCGACTCCGGCTTCCTCAAGGACTTCTACAACGCCCTGTTCGACATCGAGTTCCCCGGCGAGGACCGGAACCGGTACATGGGCGCGGACGGCCGGATGAACCTGCGGCAGAACAACTCGTTCAGCCAGGAGCCCTACGCCCCCGAGTACGCCAAGTACGGCGGGCCGGTGGGAGTAGAACTCGCCGAGTGGCACTTCCGGCACTCCAGCGACCTGGTCATGGACGCCTTCCGCACCATGAACCTGCATCTGCGCACCGTGCTGCTCGGCACCTCCGCCCAGCTGATGATGGTGATGGCGAGCTGCTTCCTGCCGGAGGAGGACCTCCTCGCCGACTACCTGGACAGCTACTACGAGTTCTGGCACCGCGCCTTCCCCGGCACCGGGTTCATCGGCTCGAAGGAGTACGAGCGCACCTACGCGGAGATGGCGCCCTCGCTGGGCCGCCGGTTCGCCGAGATCCGTGCCGCGGTCACGGCGGGCGAGCTGGAGCGGCTCCCCTCGTTCCTGCGGGGCTGGGCGGCCCACTGCCTCGAACTGCGCGACCGCATCGTGGACCTCACCACCCGCGGCGAACTCCTCTTCCCCGCCTGGGAGGGGCCCGCGCGGGAGGACACCGGCCAGGAGCGGACGGAACCGGCCGACGCCGCCCCGCTGGAGAAACTCACCCAGGTGTCGGCGGTGCTGCCGCGACTGCTCTCTCCGTACATGCACATGACCAACAATCGGCTGCATGTGACGATCCGCGACGAGGCGTATCTTTCCTTCATGCTCGGTCAGGTGCTGCGGGAGCCGGGCGCGGCCGCGGCGAAGGCGGCGGACGCATGACCCCCGCCCCCGACAGAGCGGCGCCACCGCCGGACACACCCGCACCGGCCACGGCCGCCCACGCAGCGGCGCGGGCCTACCGCCCCGCGCTCCGGGACGGTGTCCTGCTCAGCCCACCCCTGCTGCGCGGTCCCCGCACCGTGCACCTGCTCAAACACCCTGTCACCGGTGCCGCGTTCGAGGCCGGGGTCAAGGAGCACTTCGTCATCTCCCGGCTCGACGGAACCCGGAACCTCGACGACCTCGCACCCGAGTACGCGGCCCGCTTCGGCCGCCGCCTCGCCGAGGACAACTGGAACCTGCTGCTCGGGCTCCTCGGCACCCGCGGCCTGCTGGCCGGCGCCCCCGATCCACCACCCCCGGCGCCGGCCCCGCAGCGCGCCAACACCTTCTGGCGCGGCACCCGCCGGATGGTCGCCGACGCCGACGCGACGACCTCACGACTGCACCGCGTGCTGCGCCCCCTGCTGCGTGGTGCCGTCCAGCTCCCCCTGCTGGCCGCCGTCCTCGTGATGGTGCTGACGCTCGCGCTGCACATCGGTGAACTCCTTGACGGGACAGCCGAGTTGATCAGGCAGCCGGTCGTCCTGGCGGCCGTCGCCCTGTTCCTCTGGTTCAGCATCACCGTCCACGAACTGGCCCACGGAGTCGCCGCCCAGCAGTACGGCGGCCACGTCGCCGAGATCGGACTGCGCTGGCGGTTCCCGGCCGCGATGCTGTACTGCACCGTCGACAACTACCTCTTCATCCCCGGCCTGCGCGCCAAGCTGGTGGTCGCCGGAGCGGGCGCGTACATCAACATGCTCCTCCTCCTGCCGTTCGGGGTCTGGTGGTTCGTACTCCCCGTGGACGACCCGACCCGCTCCCTCCTCGCCGGCCTGCTGCTGCTCGGCAGCGTCCAGGGACTCAGCAACCTCGTCCCGCTGCCCCCGCTCGACGGCTACCGCATGCTCGGCCACGCCCTGGGCACCGCCCACCTCGCCCCCGAGACCCGGACCTATCTGGCGCTGCGCGGGAGCCGGGGGAGGGCCGAGGCCACTGCCACCTACCCCGGCCGGGCCCGGCGGATCTACACGGCGTACGGGATCGGATCGGCGGTCCTGCTCCTCCTCGCCGTGGCCGGCACCTGCACGGTGGTGCTTCTGCTGCTCAAGTGACCCCGACCCCGCGAACACAACCCGACCACAAGGATCCAGGCACCACATGAGTGAGGTACAGGCCATGCCATCCACACCCGCCGAAGACAACCCCCCGACCACCGCCGTGCACGTACAAGGGGTCTCCAAGCGGTACGGAGACCGTCAGGCCGTGGACAACGTGTCCCTGGAGATCCACCGGGGCGAATTCTTCGGCCTCCTGGGCCCCAACGGCGCGGGCAAGTCCACCCTGGTGGAGATCATGGAGGGACTGCGCCGGGCCGACACGGGCTCGGTCGCCCTCTTCGGAGAGTCTCCCTGGCCGCGCAACACCGCGCTGCTCCCCCGCATCGGCGTACAGACCCAGTCCTCGGCGTTCTTCGTACGGCAGACCGCGCACGAACACCTGCGTACCGTGGCCGCGCTGTTCGGTGCCTCCCGGGCGGCCGCCGACGCCACCCTGGACTCCGTGGGGCTCACCGAGCAGCGCGACGTGCAGGTGGAAAGCCTCTCCGGCGGCCAGCGCCAGCGCCTGGCCATCGCTTCCGCCCTCGTCCACGGCCCCGAGCTGATCTTCCTCGACGAGCCGACCGCCGCCCTCGACCCGCAGGCCCGCCGCGCCCTGTGGGAGGTACTGCGCGGGCTGAAGGCCGAGGGCCGCACCATCGTCTACACCACGCACCACCTCGACGAGGCCGAGGCACTCTGCGACCGCATCGCCATCCTCGTGAACGGCTCGATCGCCGTGACCGACTCCCCGCACAACCTCGTCGGCGCCTCCGAGGTCCCCAGCCGGCTGATGCTGCCGCTGGGGCGGCTGGACGAACACGAGGCGGCAGCCATCTCCGGTGTCGACCGGGTCACCGTCCAGGGCGGCTCCCTCGTCCTGGAGACACGCACGGCCGGCCAGGTGCTCAGCGCAGTCGACCGGATCACCGGACTCGACGGCGTACAGACCCGCAGTGCCAGCCTCGAGGACGTCTACCTCGACCTGACCACCCGGCTCACCGGTGCCCCGCAGGGCGCCCGCCGGAACACCGAGAACACGGAGCAGCAGTAATGAGCGCCTACGCCGCACTGACCGGAGCGGGATACCGCGCCCAGGTCCGCGACAAGACCACCCTCTTCTTCACCTTCGCCTTCCCGCTCCTCTTCCTCGTCGTCTTCGGCCTGATCTTCCGCGGTCAGGACGTCGAACAGAGCGGCCTGTCCTACCTCTCGTACACCGCCGCCGGAGTCCTGTCCTGGGGTGTGGCGAACGCCGCCGTGTTCGGCATCGCGTTCACGCTCATGCAGTGGCGCACGAACGACATCCTGCGGCTGATCCGGATGTCTCCGGCCCCGCTGTCCGCCGTCATCGGCTCCCGCTACGTCATCGCCCTGGTCGTGGGCGCCGTCCAGTCGGTGCTGTTCGTCGGCGTCGCGATGCTGCCGCTGTTCGGCCTCGAACCCGCCTCCGGCTGGCCGCTGCTGATCCCGGTGCTTGTCCTCGGCATCACCACCTTCCTGCTGCTCGGCGTGATCATCGGCTCGTTCGCCAACACCCCCGAGTCCGTCGCGGCCGTCGCCAACTTCCTGATGCTGCCCATGGCGTTCCTCTCCGGGTCCTTCTTCCCGCTCGACGCCATGCCGTCCTGGCTCCAGAAGCTCTCGCTCGTCATGCCGCTGCGCTACCTCAACGACGCGGTGTCCCACGCGCTGGCCGGGCGGGGTGACGCCTCCGACGTCGCGGTGGGCTGCGCCGGACTCGCCGTGTTCGCTCTCGTCTTCGGCGCGATCGCCGTCAAGACCTTCCGCTGGACGAGGTCGTCATGACCACCGCGACGCGGCAACTGCCACAGCCGATGGACCTGGCGCGGGCCGGGCTCCGCTCGGCGCTCGCCGGCCGCCTCGGCCACGACACCCCCGTCGTCCCCGTCGGCACCACCGACGCCGCCCTCGGCGACCGGGGAGGCCCGGACCCCTGGGCCGCCGTCCGCGCCGGGGCGCGTGTCCATCTCACCGCGTCCGCCGTGCTCGTGGGGCCGTGGGGCGGCGACGGCACCGCCCCCGCCTGCGGACGCTGTCTGGCGATGCGCTGGCAGCGGCTGCGCAGCCGCAGCGAACGCGACGCGCTGGAGACCGGCGGCCCCGACGGCCCCCGCCCGGCCGGAGCATGGCCACTTCTCACCGATCACACCTACGACGCCGTCGCCGCCCTCTGCCGGGCGGTACTGGACGACCCGGGCGCCGAACCCCCCACCACCGGGCCCGCCGACCGCAGCCTGCCCCAGGTGTCCCGCCTCGATCTGAGGTCCCTCCGGATACGGACGTACCCCCTCCTCGCCGACCCGCTCTGCCCCGACTGCGCCCCGCCCCGCCCCCCTGCCGACCCCCGCCCGCTGACCCTGGCCGCGCGGCCCAAACCCGACCCCGGCCGCTACCGGCTGCGCCACGCCTCCTCGTACGCCATTCCGGAGGAGGCCCTCGCCAACCCGGTATGCGGCGCGCTCGGCGGCGGCACCTGGCTCGACGTCACCTCCCCGACCACCGCGCCGGTCGCCGGCAGCGTCTTCGTACGCGGCTACGCCGGGCTCAACGACGTCACCTGGAGCGGCCAGGAGAACTCCTTCTCCACCAGCCGCACCCTCGCCTTCCTGGAAGGCCTGGAGCGCTACGCCGGAACCCACCGGCGCGGCCGGTCCACCCCCGTCACCGGCTCCTGGAACGAGCTGAAGGCGGACGCGGTCGACCCCGCCGTCTGCGGCTTCTACGACCCGCGCACCTACCGCGACGACCCGCTGGTCGACCCGTTCGACCCGGACCGCGCCATCCCCTGGGAGTGGGGCTGGTCCCTGCGCGACGACCGGCCGGTCCTGGTCCCCTCCCGCCTCGTCTACTACAGCGCCGGCCTGGCGGCCGACAACTTCGTCTTCGAGTGCTCCAACGGCTGTGCCATCGGCGGCTGTTTGGAGGAAGCGGTCCTCGGCGGCCTCCTCGAACTCGTCGAGCGCGACGCCTTCCTCAACGCCTGGTACGGCAACGCCCGACTCACCGAGATCGACCTGGCGACCGTCGGCAGCCGTACCGTCGCCGTGATGGCGGAACGGGCCGCGCTCCAGGGCTACGACGTACACGCTTTGGACAACCGCGTCGATCTGGCCGTCCCCGTGGTCACCGCGGTGGCCGTACGCCGCGACGGCGGCCCCGGCATCCTGTCCTTCGCGGCGGCCGCCTCGCTGGACCCGCTGGGCGCGGTCGAGGGCGCCCTGTCGGAAGTGCTCACCTACATCCCGCACCTCTCCCGGCAGACCGAGGAGCGCCGGGACGAACTGGAGGCGATGGCGGACGACTTCCACCAGGTCCGTCACCTCAAGGACCACGCCCAGCTCTACGGACTGCCGAGGATGGCCGAGCACGCCCGCAGCTATCTGGAGCCACTGGCCGTACTCCCCTTCGACGAGGTCTACCGGGGCTGGGAGTCGGCCGGCCGGCCCCGCACCGGCGACCTGCGCGACGATGCCCGGGCCGTCATCGGCGAACTCGTCCGGGCCGGCCATGACGTGATCGTCGTCGACCAGACCACCCCGGAGCAGGAACGCGTGGGCCTGCGCACCGTCAGCACCCTGGTGCCGGGACTCCTGCCCATCGACTTCGGCTGGAACCGGCAGCGGGCCCCTCTGCTGCCTCGCCTGCGCACCGCCCTGCGACGCGGCGGCCACCGCACCACGGACCTGACCGACGCCGAGATCCGCATGGTCCCGCACCCGTTCCCGTAAGCGGCCGGTGTCCTGGAATCGCAAGACGCCCGGTACCCGTGGAAACGGGTACCG
>NZ_JBHVFF010000240.1:0-13765 GCF_042801895.1 Streptomyces sp. NPDC057543
GGCTCCCTGGGGCCCGCACACAGACCTCAACCGGCCCGTCCGCCCGGCCTCACCCCGTCCCGCCGGACTTCGCGGCGAGATAGCGGGAAGGGAACTCGCCCCCGCCGTGCACCGCCAGGTCGGCGCCGTTCACATAGGAGGCGAGGCCGCCGGCGAGATACAGACAGGCGCCCGCGACGTCCTGCGGGACGGCCATCCGCTCCATCGGGACAACCCGCGCCACCGCTGCCCCGCCGTCCTCGCCGTAGACGGCCGCGGCACTCTCGGTGCGGATCAGACCGGTGGTGATGTGGTTGACCCGCACCTTCGGCGCCCACTCCAGGGCCAGCGCCCTGGTCAGGGTGAGCAGACCGGCCTTGGCGGCCGAGTAGGCGGCCGTGCCGGGCTGCGGGTCGTGGGCTGAGACACTGCCGATGTTGATGACCGAGCCACCACCGCTCTGGGTCCGCATGACCCGGTTGGCGGCCTGGGCCACGTAGAACGGCGCCAGCAGGTTGAGGGCGACGATCTTCTCGACGAACCGCGGGGAGACCGTGGCCGCTTCGGCGTCGGGGGAGCCGCCGGCGTTGTTCACGAGGACGTCCAGCCGGCCGAAGCGGTCCACCGCGCCGTCGACGAGCCGCGCCGCCGCCGCGGGGTCGCGGACATCGGCCGGGAGGAACACGGCGTGCCGGCCGTTCGCGCCGGGCAGCGCCCCTGGTTCGTTGCGGCCGCAGACGACGACATCCGCGCCCGCGCCGAGGAACGCCTCGGCGATCGCCGCACCGATGCCCTTGGTACCCCCGGTGACCACCACGACTCGTCCGGTGAAGTCCATCGGGTTGTCGCTGTCCATGTTCCCGCCTTCTGTCAGGCTCCGGTCGGTCTTAGACCGACCGGCAAATGGGGGGCGGCGTCGCGGGGTTGGGCACGCACATCTGCCGCGTTGTCGTCAATCACCATGGCTCCGCCATGCCTCAATCCTCCGCCTTGCAGCTGCACGCACCCAACCCCGCTCCTTCTCCCACCCCCCATTTGCCGGTCGGTCTTACTGGAATCCGTGGCTGGAACCACGGACCCGGGTGACCGGGCTTACGCCCGGCCGGTCATGCCGCGGTCAGCCCCAGGCCGGTGGCGAGCCGGCCCCGGTGCCACGACGGCGGGCCGAAGAGCCGGCCGGAGCCGTGCGCGCGTTTGAAGTAGCGGTGGGCGGTGTGTTCCCAGGTGATGCCGATACCGCCGTGCAGTTGGATCATCTCGCCCGCCACCGCGGAGAAAGCCTCCGAGCAGGCGGACTTGGCGACGGCCGCGGAGCGGCTCAGCTCCGGTGAGCCCTCGACGGCCGCGAAGGCCGCGCCGAGGGCGGCCGAGCGCGCCGACTCCACCAGCACGTACGCGTCCGCGAGCCGGTGCTTCACCGCCTGGAAGGAGCCGATGGGCCGGCCGAACTGGACGCGGTCCTTGGCATACGCGACCGTGAGTTCGAGACAGCGCTCGGCCGCGCCGACCTGCTCCGCGGCGAGCGCCGTGCACGCCAGGTCCAGTACGTGCCGCAGCACCCGGTCGCCCTCGCCGTCGGTGCCGATGAGCCGGCCCTCGGCGCCGTCGAGGACCACGCGTGCCTGTAGCCGCGTCAGGTCCATCGTCACCACCGTTTCGCGGCGTACTCCCGCACCGTCCGGGGCCACCTCGAAGAGTGAGACCCCGGCTGCCGTGCGGGCCGCCACGAGCAGCACATCGGCCTCGGTGCCCTCCAGCACGTGCTCCTTGGTTCCGGTGATCCGCCAGGTGCCGGCTCCGGGCCCGGCGACGGCCTCGGCCCGGATCGCCGCCGGGTCCCAGGAACCCCGCTCGGCCCACGCCAGCGTCCCCACCGCGTGGCCCTCGGCGAGTCGCGGCAGCAACCGGGAGCAGGCCGCCGCGTCACCGGAAGCGAGCAGCGCCTGCACCGCGAGCACCGCGGAGCCGAGACAGGGGACCGGGCTCAGCTCCCGCCCCAACTCCTCCATCACCACATGGACTTCCGTCGCCCCGCAGCCCGCGCCGCCGTACTCCTCGGGGACGGCGAGCGCCGCGACGCCGATCTGCCCGGTCAGCGGTCGCCAGGCCGCCGCGCCCTCGTGACGTGCGAGCAACGACCGTACGGCGGACCGCAGTTCCTCCTGTTCCTCCGTCATTCTCATTCGTCCGCTCCCTGGAGAACACGGGCCCGGCATGCCGCGGGGGTGCCCCAGGCGTCGCGCAGCGGGCGGGCCTTGCGGATCCACAACGACAGGTCGAGTTCGTCGGTGTAGCCGAGGGCGCCGTGCAGTTGCAGGGCCGTGCGGGACGCGGCGTACGCGGCCTCGCCCGCCGTGACCTTGGCCGCCGCGACCTCGCGGGCCGACGCCCGGCCCGAGGCCAGGGCCAGCGCGGCGGAGTGGACCAGGGGCTGGGCGAATTCGAGGGCGAGGAGGGTGTCCGCCAGTCGGTGCTTCACCGCCTGGAAGGAGCCGATGGCCACCCCGAACTGGGTGCGCTGGCGGACGTATTCGACCGTACGTGCCAGCAGGGCGCGGCCCAGCCCGAGGGCCTGGGCGGCGGTGGCCAGCGCCGCGACGTCGGCGGCGTGCGCGGCCGCGGCGACCACCTCGGGCCCCTGTGCCAGCACGGTTGTGCCGACCGGCCGGGCCGGCCTGCGGGCCGGGTCGGCGGACGGCTGGACGGGGCCCGCCGACTCCGCCAGGCGCAGGGTGTCACCGCCCACGACGAAGACGGCGTCGGCGGCGTCGGCGTCCAGGGCGTAGGGGCTGTCGGGGGAGAGCAGGCAGAGCGAGGCGACCGTCTTGCCGGAGGCGATGACGGGCAGCCACTCGGCAGCAACGGCGTCGTCGCCGAGCCGGTCCAGGAGCGCGGCGGCGGCGACGGTCTCGACCAGCGGTCCGGGGACGGCGTGCCGGCCCAGTTCGGTGAAGGCGACGGCCAGTTCGAGCGGGAGCGGGCCGAGGCCGTCGTGCTGCTCCGGTACGGCGAGGGCGAAGACCCCGGCCTGCGCGAGCCGTTCCCACAGGGCGCGCCCGGGGCCGTGGTCGCCGGACGCCCAGGCTCGTACGGCACCCGTGGTGTCGTACGAGCCGAGCATGCCGTCCAGGGTGCGGGCGAACTCCCGCTGTTCGTCGTCCAGGAGGAACCGCATCACCGGCGTCCCTTCGGCAGGCCGAGCAGCCGCTCGGCGATGATGTCGCGCTGGATCTCGTTGGTGCCGGCGTAGATCGGTCCGGCGAGGGAGAAGGTGTAGCCCTCGGCCCAACTGCCGTGTGCGGGAGCCTCCTCGGCGTCGTCGGCCAGCTCGCCGTACGGACCGAGGAGGTCCAGGGCGGTCTCGTGCAGGGCGATGTCGAGCTCGGACCAGAAGATCTTGTTGAGGCTGGACTCGGCGCCGATCGTTCCGCCGCCGGCCAGACGCGAGGCGCCCGCGTAGGTGAACAGCTGGTAGGCGCGGGCGCCGATCACCGCATCCGCGACCCGGTCGCGCAGAGCCGTGTCGGCACGGTCGGCCCGCTCCCGCCACAGCGCGGTCAGGCGGTCGGCGGCCGCGGTGAAGCGGCCCGGGCTGCGCAGGGTCAGGCCGCGTTCGTTGCCCGCGGTGCTCATCGCCACCCGCCAGCCCTGTCCGGGCTCGCCGATGACGTCCTCGTCGGGCACGAACACGTCGTCGAGGAAGAGCTCGGCGAAGGCGGGCTTGCCGTCGAGCCGGCCGATGGGCCTTACGGTCACGCCGTCGGCGTCCAGCGGGAACATCAGGTACGTCAGGCCCTGGTGCGGCCTGCCGGCCTCCGGGTGGCTGCGGAAGAGGCCGAAGGCGCGGTCGGCGAAGGCGGCCCGCGAGGACCAGGTCTTCTGGCCGCCCAGCAGCCAGCCGCCGTCGGTGCGCACGGCCGTCGAGCTCAACGAGGCGAGGTCGGAGCCGGACTCCGGCTCGGACCAGGCCTGGGCCCAGATGATCTCGCCGCTCGCCATACGGGGCAGGATGCGGGTGCGCTGCTCCTGCGTACCGTGTTCGAAGAGGGTGGGGGCGAGCAGGTTGATGCCGTTCTGGCTGACCCGGCCGGGCGCGCCGGCCGCGTAGTACTCCTCCTCGAAGATCAGCCATCGAAGGATCGAACTGCCGCGTCCGCCGTACTCCTCGGGCCAGGAGACCACCGACCAGCGGTCCGCGAAGAGGGTGCGTTCCCACTGCCGGTGGGCTGTGAAGCCTTCGGCCGTCTCCAGGGAGGGCAGCGGGGTGCCGGGGACGTGCGTGGCGAGCCAGGCCCTGGCCTCGGCGCGGAAGGCGTCCTCCTGCTCGGTGAAGTCGAGGTCCATCAGGATCCCGCCTTCTTCATCGCGTGGATGTCCATGCCGCCCAGCGCGTCGGGGGCGGTCTCGGCGTTGTGCGCGTGTGCGAGGTGGTGCAGCCCGAAGACCGAGTCCATGCCGGTGTGCAGACCCTGCAGGTCCTCGGCCTGGTTGACCGCGCGTTTGGTCAGGGCGAGCCCCATTCGCGGCATTTCGGCGATCCGGGTCGCCAACTCCGTGACCTGTTCGGTCAGTTCGGCGCGCGGGACGACGCGGTTGACCATGCCGACCTCGTACGCCCGCTGCGCGCTCATCCGGTCGCCGGTGTACAGGAACTCCTTGGCGATGCGCGGCGGCATCACCCAGGGGTGCGCGAAGTACTCGACGCCCGGGATGCCCATGCGGACCACCGGGTCGGCGAAGAACGCGTCGTCGGAGGCGATGATCAGGTCGCAGACCCAGGCGAGCATCAGTCCGCCCGCGACGCACGCACCCTGCACCGAGGCGATGACGGGCTTGGGCAGTTCGCGCCAGCGGCGGCACATGCCCAGGTAGACCTCGGACTCGCGGGCGAAGCGGCTCTCCGCTCCGGACTTGTCCGAGTGGTCCCACCACAGTCCGGCCTTGCGGTCGAACGGCAGGTGGGCGTCCCGTTCCGGCGTGCCGATGTCGTGGCCCGCGGAGAAGTGCTTCCCCGCTCCGGCCAGGACGACGACCTTGACCTCGTCGTCGTCGGCGGCGCGGTAGAAGGCCCGGTCCAGGGCGTAGGTCATCGCGGAGTTCTGGGCGTTGCGATAGTCGGGCCGGTTCATGGTGACGGTCGCGACCGGGCCTTGCCTCTCATAGCGCACCGGTTCGTCGTGGGCAGCGGTCATCGGGCCCCCTCCTTCCCTAACAAGTGTTTGGTAGACTACCGTACGGCCATGAGCAGCGTCGAGGAGTTCCGTACCGAGTTCCGCAACTGGCTGGCCGCCCACCTCACGGGAGAGTTCGCGAGCCTGCGCGGCCGCGGCGGCCCGGGCCGGGAGCACGAGGCATTCGCCGAACGGCTCGCCTGGGAACGGCACATGGCGGCCGAGGGCTGGACCTGCGTGGGCTGGCCGCGGGAGTACGGCGGCCGGGGCGCGCCCCTGGAGCAGCAGGTCGCCTTCCACGAGGAGTACGCCCTGGCCGACGCCCCCGCCCGGGTGGGCCACATCGGGGAACAACTGCTCGGCCCCACCCTCATCGCCTTCGGCACACCTCAGCAGCAGGAGCGGTTCCTGCCACCGATCGTGGAAGCCCGGCAGCTGTGGTGCCAGGGATACAGCGAGCCGGACGCCGGCTCCGACCTGGCGAACGTACGCACCCGCGCCGAGCGGGATGGCGAGGAGTGGGTCGTGACCGGGCAGAAGATCTGGACGTCACTGGCCCACGAGTCCGACTGGTGCTTCGTCGTCGCCCGCACCGAAGCCGGATCGACCCGCCACCAGGGCCTGTCCTACCTGTTGGTCCCGCTGGACCAGCCCGGCGTCGAGATCCGGCCGATCAACCAGCTGACCGGCACCTCGGAGTTCAACGAGGTGTTCTTCGACGGTGCGCGCACCAGTGCCGGACACGTCGTCGGCGCCCCCGGGGAGGGCTGGAAGGTGGCCATGGCCACCCTCGGCTTCGAGCGCGGGGTCTCCACCCTCGGCCAGCAGGTCGGCTTCCGCCGCGAACTGGAGTCCCTCATCGAACTGGCCCGGCGCAACGGTGCGGCCGACGACCCGCTGATCCGCGACCGGCTCGCCCGTGCCTGGGTCGGCCTGGAGACCATCCGCTGCAACGCCCTGCGGATGCTCGACCAGGTCGCCGCGGGCGCCCCCGGCCCCGAGGCCTCCATCGGCAAGATCTTCTGGGCGACCTGGCACCGGGAGCTGGGCGAGCTCGCCATGGACGTGTGCGGCGCCGACGGCATGCTGGCCGCCGGGCCACCGTACGACCTCACCGACTGGCAGCGGCTGTTCCTCTTCTCCCGCTCCGACACCATCTACGCCGGCTCCAACGAGATCCAGCGCAACATCATCGCCGAGCGTGTCCTCGGCCTGCCCAAGGAGGCCCGCCCATGACCACACCGCCGCCCTACGTGCCCGGTCACGCCCTGCTCGACGGCCGAACCGCCGTGATCACCGCCGCCGCCGGTGCCGGCATCGGCGGAGCCACCGCCCGCAGATTCCTGGAGGAGGGCGCGCGGATCGTCATCGGCGACGCCCACGCGCGCCGGCTGAAGGAGAGTGCCGAAGCGCTCGCCGCGGAGTTCGGCGCCGACCGGGTCGCCGCACTGCCGTGCGACGTCACCGACGAACAGCAGGTCGCGGCCCTCTTCGACCTCGCTCAGGAGCAGCACGGCCACCTCGACATCGTCGTCAACAACGCCGGGCTCGGCGGCACCGCCGACCTGGTCGAGATGACCGACGAGCAGTGGTCCGCGGTTCTCGACGTCACCCTGAACGGCACCTTCCGCTGCTCCCGCGCCGCGCTGCGTCGGATGAAGGAGCGGGACCGCGGGGGCGTCGTCGTCAACAACGCCTCGGTGGTCGGCTGGCGCGCCCAGCGCGGCCAGGCGCACTACGCCGCCGCCAAGGCCGGCGTGATGGCGCTCACCCGCTGCGCGGCCGTCGAGGCCGCCGAGTACGGCGTGCGCGTCAACGCCGTTGCGCCGAGCCTCGCGATGCACCCGCACCTGGTGAAGGTGACCACCCCCGAACTGCTGGCCGAGCTCACCGAGCGCGAGGCGTTCGGCCGCTACGCCGAGCCCTGGGAGGTCGCCAACGTGATCGTCTTCCTGGCCAGCGGCTACTCCTCGTACATGACCGGCGAGACGGTCTCGGTCAGCAGCCAGCGGGCGTGATGAGCGATGACCGGATACCGAAGCGCAGTACGCCCGGCAAAGGCGAGCGGACCACGATGAGCCCGTCCCCCGAGCGGCACAGCGAACTCCTGGCCACCGCCGCCGAGGTGTTCGCCGCACAGGGATACAACGCCACCACCGTCCGCAAGATCGCCGACGCCGCCGGAATGCTCGCGGGAAGCCTCTACTACCACTTCGACTCCAAGGAGTCGATGCTCGACGAGATCCTCTCCACCTTCCTGGACGAGCTGTGGGCCGGGTACGACGCGGTACTCGCCGCCGGACTCGGCCCGCGGGAGACCATCGAGGCCCTCGTCACCGAGTCCTTCCGGGAGATCGACCGGCACCGCGCCGCCGTCGCCATCTATCAGAAGGAGTCCAGGCACCTCGCTTCCCAGCCCCGATTCCACTATCTCGCCGACTCGCAGGTGAAATTCGAGAAGGCGTGGCTGGTGACCCTGGAACGCGGCGTCGCCGCCGAGATCTTCCGTGCCGACCTGGACATCCGGCTCACCTACCGCTTCGTACGCGACACCGTCTGGGTCGCCGCGTCGTGGTACCGGCCGGGCGGACAGCACAGCCCCGAGGAGATCGCCCGCCAGTACCTGTCCATGGTGCTGGAGGGCATCGCCCTGCGGGGCTGACATGTCACTCTGAACTCAGAACAAGGAGCAGTCATGGCCGAGGCCTTTATCGTCGAAGCAGTCCGCACCCCGGTAGGCAGGCGGAACGGCGGGCTCGCCGCCGCGCACCCGGCCGACCTGGGGGCACACGTGCTCACCGCGCTCGTCGAGCGCACGGGCATCGACCCGGCGGCCGTCGAGGACGTCGTCTTCGGCTGCCTGGACACCGTCGGCCCGCAGGCCGGGGACATCGCCCGCACCTGCTGGCTGGCCGCCGGGCTGCCGGAGGAAGTGCCGGGCGTCACGGTGGACCGGCAGTGCGGTTCCTCTCAGCAGGCCGTGCACTTCGCGGCCCAGGGGGTGCTCTCCGGCACCCAGGACCTGGTCGTCGCCGGCGGCACCCAGAACATGTCGCAGATCCCGATCGCCTTCGCCAGCCGCCAGGCCGCCGAACCGCTCGGACTCACCGAGGGGCCGTACGCCGGCTCCGCGGGCTGGCGGGCGCGCTACGGAGCCCAGCCGGTCAACCAGTTCCACGGCGCCGAGCTGATCGCCGAGAAGTGGGGCATCACCCGGGAGCAGATGGAGGAGTTCGCACTTCGCTCGCACCGGCGGGCGATCCGGGCCATCGACGAGGGCCGCTTCGAGCGGGAGATCGTCGCCTATGGCGACGTGACGTGCGACGAGGGCCCGCGCCGGGACACCTCGCTGGAGAAGATGGCAGGCCTGAAGCCGCTGGTCGAAGGCGGTCGG
This sequence comes from Streptomyces sp. NPDC057543, assembly GCF_042801895.1. Classification (NCBI taxonomy): domain Bacteria; kingdom Bacillati; phylum Actinomycetota; class Actinomycetes; order Kitasatosporales; family Streptomycetaceae; genus Streptomyces; species Streptomyces sp. NPDC057543. The sequence continues at coordinate 8,545 of NZ_JBHVFF010000240.1, forward strand.
CTGACTGCCGCCGTCTCCTCGCAGGTCTCGGACGGCGCCGCCGCGATGCTCATCGCCTCCGAACGGGCCGTCCGCGAGCACGGTCTGACTCCGCGGGCCCGCATCCACCACCTCTCGGTGCGCGGCGAGGACCCGATCCGGATGCTGTCCGCGCCGATCCCGGCGACGGCGTACGCGCTGAAGAAGACCGGGCTCTCCCTCGACGACATCGATCTGGTCGAGATCAACGAGGCGTTCGCCTCGGTCGTCCTGGCCTGGCTGAAGGAGACCGGAGCCGATCCGGAGAAGGTCAATGTCAACGGTGGTGCCATCGCTCTCGGCCACCCCCTGGGCGCCACCGGCACCAAGCTGATGACCACGCTGCTGCACGAACTCGACCGCACCGGCGGCCGGTACGGCCTGCAGACCATGTGCGAGGGCGGCGGCCAGGCCAACGTCACCATCATCGAACGCCTCTGACGTATCGTCGGGCCACCATCCGTGCGGGGCGCGGCTCCCGGTCCGGGACGACGCACCTCGCACGGCATCGCGCGGATGTCCGGCGCACCGAAGCGCGAATGCCCGCGACCGGCAAGGCCGCGGGCGCTCGCGCTTCGCCGTGCGCGCGCCTCAGCGCGGCAGGGGAAGAGGAAGAGCACGGAGCGTGGCGTCCGCCTCTGCCATGATGCGGTCGACGAGTTCGGCGCACGACGGCAGATCGTCGATCAGCCCCGCGACCTGGCCGGAGGCCATCACTCCGAGATCGGTGCGCCCTTCGACCATCGAGGCCTTGAGCAGCATCGGGGTGTTGGCGGCCAGCAGTACCTGGCTCCAGGTCAGTTCCTTGCCGTGCTTCATCGCCAGGCCGTCGCGGATCATCCGTGCCCAGCCCAGGCCCGATTCCTTCTTGAAGGCCGCGGCGTGCCGGACCGCCCGCAGCAGCGATGCGGACCGGCCCGAGCGCTCCAGCGCGTCCACCAGCTCGGTGCGCAACATGCGGTGCGGGAGGCCGTCCACGGCGGTGGTGACGGTCACGTCCGTGACCGCTGCGGCCAGGTACTTCGCCTTGACCGCCGCGGGGACGGTGCTGTCGGAGGTGAGCAGGAAACGGGTGCCCATGGCGATCCCGGCCGCGCCGTAGGACAGCGCGGCGACCAGACCGCGACCGTCGTGGAAGCCGCCCGCCGCGACGACCGGGATGTCCACCGCGTCGACGACCTGGGGGAGCAGGACGGTGGTCGCGACGTTCCCGGTGTGTCCGCCCCCCTCGCCGCCCTGCACCACCACCGCATCGGCGCCCCACGCGGCGACCTTCTCCGCATGCCTTCTGGCGCCGACGGACGGGATGACCACCACCCCGGCGTCCTTCAGCCGCGCGATCAGCTCACGGGAGGGCGCCAGCGCGAACGAGGCGACCCTGACGCCCTCGTCGATGATGATCCGTACGCGCTCGGCCGCGTCCCCCGCGTCCGCCCGCAGATTGACGCCGAACGGCGCGTCCGTACGGGAGGCGACCTCACGGACGGCGGAGCGGAGTTGTTCGACGGTCATCGTGGCGGAGGCGAGGATGCCGAGCGCGCCCGCGTCGGCGGCCGCCGTGACCAGACGGGGGCCCGCGACCCACCCCATCCCGGTCTGCACGACGGGGTGGCGCACGCCGACCAGCTCGGTGAGGGGGGTGGTGATCGTGACGCCGCTCATGCGGGGACCTCGCGCTCGCGCAGGCCCTTCGGGTCGATGACCTCGCGGATCAGCCGCAGCTCCTCGGCGGTGGGGTCGCGGGTGTACGGCACCTCGTCGGGGATCGTGAGCGCGAACCCGGTGGCCTCGGCGACCTCTTCCGCCGTGACGCCGGGGTGCAGGGAGCGCAGCCGCATCGTACGGTCCGGGGTCTCGAAGTCGAAGACGCCGAGGTTGCTGATGACGTCCGGGACGCGGTGGAACCGGGCCGCGGCGGGACCGGCCGCGGCGGCGCGGTCGTAGCCGACGCCACAGACCATGTCGACCCGCTCGACGAACACCCGCGCCGAGTGCCTGGGGATCCAGTAACTCGTCGGGTTGTTAAGGGTGTTGAGCGGTGCGCCGCGCACCCCCAGCAGCTGCCGCTTCGGGGCGGCCCAGTCACCGATGCAGGAGATGTTCTGATTGCCGTGGCGGTCGATCTGGGTGGCGCCCATCATCACGTGCCGCCGCCCCGTGGCGGTCATGGACAGATGCTGACGGTACGGCAGCCACCCCTCCACCACCTGGGACTTCGTACCGACCGCCGGCACGTCGCCGATGAGCAGCGCCTCGCCGTCGGTCAGCAGCAGATCGGGGGAGAAGCTGAGCTTCGCCAGCCGGGCCCCGATCGTGGGGACGGTGCCCATCGGGCTGGCCAGGACCTCGCCGGCGCTCCGCCATGCCTCGGCGCAGGCCACCACACAGTATTCGGCCCGCGTCGCCGTCGTCGTCCCGGTGCTGCCGTTCATTTTTCCTCCTCGTGGAACGCCGCCACCGCGGCCTGGTACGTGGCCTCGTCCCCGGACAGGAACCGCTCGGTGAACGCCTGCCACGCCTCGGGGTCGCGGGCGGCCTGGGCGTAGGCCCGCTGGAACGTCTCGTCGCGGTCGTGGTCGGGCACGCAGGACGTGAAGTGCGCGCCGTTCGGGGTCTCGACGACACCGTTCACGAACGCGCGCTTGACCAGCAGCGTCTGCGGTCCGTTCTCCTTGAGCAGCTCCGCGGTGTCCACGATCCGCTCGCAGGAGACGTACGCGGTGTCGGCGGCCTCGCAGAACAGGTCGTCGAAGTACGGGTCGGGGCCGAGGTACTGGGCGTTGCCGTACACATCGGCGCGGTTGAGGTGGACGAGCGCGGCGTCCAGCCGCAGCGCCGGAGCCGCGACGAGCTCCTCGCCGTCCTCGTACGGTGAAGTGACCGTCCGCAACTGCGGGTTGACACGCATCACGTCCGAGGCGAGCCCCGCCCGCACCGGCATGAAGGGCAGCCGCTGCGCGGCGGCCGTCAGCCCCCACATGAACATGGCCTCGTCCAGCTCCACCATCTCGAACGCGCCCCGCTGCCGGGCCGCACCGAAGTGCGGTTCGAGGGGGATGGAGTCGAGCGTGGCGAAGGCCGCGACCAGCTTGCGGATCCGCCCGGCGGCGGCGAGCAGCCCGACGTCCGGACCCCCGTAGGAGACGACGGTCAGGTCGGTGACGTCCGAGCGCAGCAGCGCGCGGACCAGGGCCATCGGCTTGCGCCGGGAGCCCCAGCCGCCGATGCCGATCGTCATGCCGCTCTCCAGCCGGCCGACGACCTCGTCGGCGGTCATGGTCTTGTCCCTGCTCACGACTGCTGCTCCTTTTCCGTGCCGAAGGTGTCGCGGACGCGGTCGGCCACGCCGCTGAGGTTGGCCTCGAAGGTGAAGCCCTGCTCGAAGCGGTAGCTGCGGCGTACGTCGACCGGGTCGATGCCGTTGATCGCGGCCTTGGCGAGGCGGATCAGGGTCCCGTCCTTGGCGGCGATCTCGCGGGCCAGCTCCAGCGCCGCGTCCGGCAGTTGCTCGCGCGGTACGACCCGCCACACGGAGCCGTGCCGGTGCAGCTCCTGCGCGGTGGCGGTCCGCGAGGTGTAGTACAGGGTCCGCATCAGGTGCTGGGGGACCAGCCGGGCCAGGTGGGTGGCCGCGCCGAGCGCGCCGCGGTCCAGCTCGGGCAGGCCGAAGGTCGCGTCGTCACTGGCGACGATGGCGTCCGCGTTGCCGACCAGGCCGATGCCGCCGCCCAGGCAGAAGCCGTGCACGGCGGCGACCACCGGGACCTCGCAGTCGTAGACCGCGGCGAACGCCTCGTAGCAGCCGCGGTTGGCGCCGATGAGGGCGTCGTGGCCGGCCGTGCGCTGCATCTCCTTGATGTCGACGCCGGCGTTGAAGCCGCGGCCGGTGGCGCCGAGCACCACGCATCGCACCTTCGGATCGGCCCCGGCGGCGCGTACCGCGGCGGCCAGGTCGTACCAGCCCTGTACGGGGAGGGCGTTGACCGGGGGGTAGTCCACGGAGACGAGGGCGATGCCCTCTTCCGGGGCGGAGGTGGAGACACCCATGAGCAGATCAGCTACCTTTCCACCAAGCGTTTGTTAGGTTGCAAGCTAGCAGTGATCGGCGTGCGGCGGGAGATGTCCATGGGCAGCGATCGCCGAAGCGACCGGATGCGCCGCTTCCGACACCGGCCGGCGGGTTCTGACCGCAGACCTCGATCCGCTCACCGAAAGGACACACACCCATGACCGGACTGTGCACGGGACGCGTCGCCGTCATCACCGGGGCGGGCCGCGGGCTCGGGCGCGCGCACGCCCTCGCCCACGCCGCCGAGGGCGCCAAGGTCGTCGTCAACGACCTCGGAGTGGGCCTCGACGGCACCGGAGGGGCCGCCGGGCCCGCCCAGCAGGTCGTCGAGGAGATCCGCGCACTCGGCGGCGAGGCGGTGGCACACGGCGGTGACATCACCACCACCGAGGGCGCGGCCTCACTGATCGCCACCGCCCTCGATGCCTTCGGCCGCCTCGACACCCTCGTCAACAACGCCGGATTCCTGCGCGACCGCATGCTCGTCAACCTGGACGACGACGACTGGGACGCGGTGATGCGCGTCCACCTCAAGGGCCACTTCCTGCCGCTCAAGCACGCCGCCGCGCACTGGCGCGCCGAGGCGAAGGCCGGCCGTACGCCCGAGGCACGGGTCGTCAACACCAGCTCCGGGGCGGGCCTCCTGGGCAGTGTCGGGCAGGGCAACTACTCCGCCGCCAAGGCAGGGATCATCGGTCTGACCCTGGTCGCCGCCGCCGAGATGGGCCGCTATGGCGTCCAGGTCAACGCCATAGCCCCGGCCGCCCGGACCCGGATGACCGAGCAGACCTTCGCCGAAACCATGGCGGCGCCCGAGGACAGCGGATTCGACGCCATGGCCCCGGAGAACGTCTCCCCCCTCGTCGTCTGGCTGGGCTCCGCCGCCTCCGCCGGGGTGAGCGGCCGGGTCTTCGAGGCCGAGGCCGGCCGGATCACCGTCATGGAGGGCTGGCGGCCGGGGCCCACCGCGGACAAGGGAGCCCGCTGGACGCCGGCGGAGGCGGGGGAGGCGACGCGCGAACTGCTCGCCGGCTCCGAGCCCCCGCAGCCGGTGTACGGGGCGCGCTGACACAGCGTCCGCCCCGCGGCGCGGTGGTATCCGTCCGGCCGGACGGATACCACCGCGCCGCGGGG
>NZ_JBHVFF010000241.1:0-13749 GCF_042801895.1 Streptomyces sp. NPDC057543
CTTCTAGAGCTGGCGCCATTCGTCGCCGACCTGGTCGGTTTGGCGGATGATCCGTTCTTCGGCCGCGGGGCCGGGCCACACCTGAAGCAGGTAGACCTCGACCGGGTCGTCGTCCGGGCCGAGACTGTCCTTGGCACGTCCCTCGTCGCGGCCGCGGGCATGGACACGCACGCGGTAGCTTCCCGGTCCGTTGGGGGCAAGGTCGGGCAGGTCCTCGGCTTCGCCGTCCTCCCAGGAGGTGACTAGCGCCGAGCCGGTGGTGGAGATGAACGACGTCTCCACCACCTCGTCCCAGTCACCGTCGTGGAGCGGTGGCTCGGACGAGTGCGTGGTGACGGTGACCTCGACCGGTCCGAGGGTCAGTCCGGTCAGGATGCCGGCCCCGTCCTCCTCGACGGCGATCAGCCCGTTGCCGGCGTCCGCGATGTCCGGTGCCTGGTCGGTACCGAGGTCCGGGTCGACGATGTAGAACTGACGGGCATACACCCATACACGGGTGGTCCCGCGTTCTTCCGGCATACGTGCCTCCTCGGCGTCAGGAGATGGCGACCCAGAAGGCGTCGCCGTTCAGGATCCTATTGTCCTTGTACGCCTTGAGCAGGTACTTGGATCCACCGGCGGTGCTGTTGTGCTTCTCGTTGATCATCCTGCGGCTGAAGACACCCGTCGCTCCGCCTTCCTTGGTCGACGCGAAGGGGTACTCGTCGCAGCTCTTGCCCGTCGGGCGGGGCAGGCTGCTCGGGCAGGCCTTGCCGCGGTTCTTGCTAATCAGCGTCTTGTCAGTGGTGCGGTGCAGAGGCTTGCCCACGCCGGGCAGCCCCGGATGCCCCTTCAGCTTGCGCTGCGCGTCCCAGACATGCTGCGCCGCTTCCTTGACGTTCTTGTCGGTGCGGGACATCGCGAAGACAGGAACGTACCCGGGGTGAACGCACCCGCCTGCCTTGGTCGTGATCCCCTTGACGGAGTCGCAGCGCACGGTGGCGGCCTGTGCGAGGCTGCCGGTGGCAGGTGACCCGACGGCCGCCTTCAGGGTGACGACGGGTGTTTCCTTGTGCTTGAGCGTCTTCGATCCGGGTGATTTCAGGGCGAACGGGAAGCTGGTTTCCTTCTTGACCGATAGTCCCTTGGCACCGGGGGCGGAGGTCACCGTGCACTTGGTCTTCGCGGACTTGCCGCAGTTCAGCTTCAGGCTTGCGATCACGCCTCGCGCCGCCCCGCTGGCGCTGGTCGGGTAGAGACCGATGGTGTGCTTCCAGGTCCGTGAGTCCCTGGCCGCGAGCGACGTGCGCTGAGTGACCCGGATGTTCATCGTGCCCAGAAGCTTCCCGCTGGGCACCTCGATGATGTCGAACCGCAGGCTGCTGACCGAGCACGCTTTGTGCCGGTCATAGGTGAGGTAGCCGGCCCTGCATGTCAGGCCGGCCGCCGCTGACATCGCGGTGGACGTGGCGGCCGTTGTCCCGGTCGCCTGGGTGCAGGTGACGGTGTGTTCGCCGCGCGCGGCAGCGGACTGAACGGCCTTGTGGCAATCGGCATTCAGTGCTTGGGCGGTGGGCTGTGCATGGGCGGGTGCGGTGCCGGTCATGAGGGCAGCTGTGATGCCTGCTGCTCCGATGACCGCCGCGATCCGTTGACGGGTGATGCTCAATTGATTCCCCCTTCTGACGGCCCGGGCCGCAGCAGGGCAGGGCTGGAGGTGTCAACTGGCTCCCCCGAGCGATGCGCTGTGCTACGGCCAGGCAGACGTACGACCGACGCAACAGTCTTGGCTGCTGCAACGTGAGCAAACGTATAGACAGAATCTCTACTCATCAAGCGAATTGCAAGTTTCCAGACAATAGGCTTATCGAGTCGACCGAAGGCCACCTTCGGAGCCGGGTCGCAATCGAACTCTAGAAGTACTATTGCAAAGTTGCTGGCGCCTCGAACGGCATCGCAGGGTGAGCGGCGAAAGCCTGCTGACGCCGGGCGCCGTGGGCTGCAGAGCGCCGTACCCTCGGGTTGTCCAGTCGCCGACTCGGTCGGCACCCTCCGAACCGGAGGTATCGGCTCGCCAGCCGCTGAGGTCCACCGCGGCGACTGCTGGGCTGCTGGGAAACGGCTGCAGGAGATCAGCCGAGAGCGGGCCATTGCCGAGCTCGCCGACGCGGCCCGGGCCTGCGAGGTGTGCCCGCCGGACAGGGTGCTCGGCACATGAGTCCACGCCCGCCGATGGGCAGGTGAATGAGTGGGGCTGTACGGACTGCCCGGCGTGCTGCCGGGCCGCAGGCGGCTCCCGATCGCAGGCTCGCCTGAACCTCGACACCGATGGTCTGAACTGCTGCAAGGTTTCTTGTGTCTATCCCCCTGTAGAGATGAGGCGCACATGCGACGGGTCGCACTGTTCGGGCCCCCCGCCACAGGAAAATCGACGCTCGCCCGCTGGCTCTCCACGGAACTCAACGAACCCCACACCGACCTCGACGACATCCTGTTCACCCCCGAGGGTCCGCTGCCGCTGGAGGAATTCCGCCGGCAGGCCGCAGAGATCACCTGCACCGATGGGTGGATCGTCGAGGGCAACTTCTCCAAGCTTGCGGACGTCGTCTGGCACCGGGCCGACACTCTGGTCTGGCTGGACTTCCCGCTGCCCCTGATCCTGTACCGGATCATCCGCCGCAGCCTGCGCCAACTGGCAGGCAGGGAAGACAGCGCGCAGGCCAGGCGTCTGACATGGGCCGCGGCGTTTTTTGCCCGCCAATCGCTGCTGCGCACCGCCATCCGCAAATACCGGGCAAACCGCCCCCGCTACGCCCGGCAGATCACCGAGACGGCTGAACTGGGCGTCGAGGTCGTCAGGCTCCGCGGGCCTCGCGAGGTCCGCCGCTGGAAGAGGCAGACGGCAAAAGGGCCGGCGGAGAGCCACTTGCGAGAAGCGGCCCGGCACACCACCGGCCCTTAACCAACATCCACGCCGACGTCACCGCAGGCCGAAGAAGCCCCACCAGCGTAGCCCGCCCCCGACGAAGACCCTGAAGGATCCCTTCCCTGTGATTCCCTGCAGTCGCCCCGTGATCAACGATTCCGATATCGCCCAGCAGACTGGCGTGCTCATCGCCACCTGGCGGCGGCGCGACGCTCCCGCCTTCCGCCAACGAGTGCCAGCGCTCTTTCCAAATAGCCGAGTCCTGGTCTACGACCTCGCCCAGACCCAGGCCCACATCGAAGGCCGCCCCGTCCCCGCCCTGCCCCCGGAGAACATCCCGACGACCTCCTCAACGACGAGGAAGCCGCCGCTCTGCTCGGTGTCGCGGCGAGTACCGTTCGCGCCTACGCGACCCAGGGCTACCTCCCGGCAGGCACGACCGTCCACAGCCTCCGGGTCTGGGCCCGCCGCGACATCGAGGAGCGCCGCGGTGCCCCTCCCCGGCAGGGAAAGGGGGGCGGGCGCCCCCCGGGCAGAGGGAAGGAGCTTCGTAAGGCCCACGCCTACGAAGGCGATCCCCGCCTGCACATCGCCGCCGCAGCACTCAGCACCACCGAGGACATCCCGCGCACCCGTCTGGCGGCGACCCTTGCCGCCCAGCACGGCGGATCCACCCGCACCTGGGAACGGCTCCTCGTTCAAGCCGAGGTAACCGGCGAGTAGACCAGCAACGCCCCCTATGTGCCGACGTTGATTCCCTGCAGGGCTCCGTCTCCAGCACTTATCCGTTGCAGTGGCGCCAGGGGCCCCGCAGTGTCTGGGCTACTTCTTCTTCGGCTGACCCTGCTGGTTGCGCCGCAGGGCGCGGATGCGGTCCTGCTCTGCGAACAGCCGCCGGTTCTCCTCCGTCAGCGACAGCCGTTTCGGCTTGGCCGCCCGTTCCTTCTGCTTGGCCGCCCGGCGCTCCGCCGTGAACGCCTGCGCCTTCTTCTCACAGACAGGGTGTACCGGCTTGCCCCGGCTCCCCTGCTCCCGGCTGACCCACACCTTGCCCTCGATCGGGTCGCCGCACACCGCCGGGCCCCGCCGCCGCGGCGCTGGCGTCGCCTTCCGAGCCGCCTTCGCCGCCCGGGTCTCCGTCGATCCGTCGGCCCGGGTGACCGTCACCGGAGACGCCGGCGACACGGTGTAGGAGCGCAGGTCGTCCGGGGTCGCCCGGTGCTGCTGCCCCTTCCTGCCCCCGCGTACGGGGATTTCGCTGGTCATGAGCGGCAGCGTATGCCAGGCCCGATCCGCTCAACTCCCCCACCATGGAGCTGATCCGGACAATCGGGGACGCATTCCAGCCGGGGACTGCAAAGATCACGCCTGCCAAAACGGCTTCGTCAGCCGCCAAGCGACCTCTCCAAAGACTCACTCAGGCCCAATGAGCGAGTGCGGTTGAATGACCCGGGTGAATGAGACTGCTGTGCAGCGACTTCATCAGGCCGTCCGTCGTATTCAGGAGGCCACCAGCGAACGTAACGCCACGGGGTGCGGCCCTGAAGAAGCCGATGACGTCGCCGGAACGTTCGCCACGGACGGTGCGCTCGACTTCGATCCGTTTCCCCTCCTTCGAGCTTTGCACGATGCCGGCTCGCGTGCTGTGGTCATAGGTCAGGTCGCTGGCATCATGCACGGCTCGACGGAGCTGACGGGTGACCTCGATCTGCTATGGGATGGTTCGCCCGAGCAGGCGCGCGCCCTGCATGACGCCCTGGTCGCCACGGGCTGCCCGTCCCTGCCCGCTCTGGACCGGCCGCAGGTGGCATACCGGGTGACCGGTGTCAGCGGCGACCTCTGCACACCTGCACTTCCCTGGGGTGACATGGACGTCACGCCCTGCCTTGCCCGAGCCGTGAGCACCCATGATCCAGCAGGTTTCGACATCTGGTACGCCGACCTGGACGACCTGATTCTCATGAGGCGCTCCCTCGGCCGCCCCAAAGACCTTCGTCGCGCGAACGAACTTGCGGCCCTGCGTCTTTGAGGAGCTTCGACCCTCCAGGCCCCGTACAGCTTCCACATTCCTGAAGCGGTGGGGCCGCCTCCGACGAGCCCACCGAGCATCAGCATGTTTGCACGCGCCCCGCGGGCCACTTCAGGTTCACGGTGTGGGTCTCGTTCGGGGGCGTCACCAGGATGTTGGTCGGGGACGCGAGGCTGTCGCCGTCGATGTCGTAGGCGAGGTTGAAGACAGCGGCGTCGCCGGGCTTCAGGGTGGTGATACGCGGCTGGGCGTGGCCGCGCTCGATGGGTTCGAGGTGTGGTCGGCGTCCTTGATGTCGACGCCCGCGAAGCCCGTCGCCGAGCAGGTGGTCGAACCCCGGTTGATCATGGTGATGTCGATCCTGCCGGAGTCCTTGTCGGGCGCGGCGTCCCTGGCGTCGATGGCCAGGTCCTCCGTCTTGCAGAACGTGACCTTGCCGCCGGTCTTCGTCGCGCCGTTCGCGGCTGTAGGCGCTCGCGGAGGCGCTCAGCGAGCACCTGGCCGTGGCGAAGGTGCACTATCCGGGCCTCGCGTCGCACCCGCAGCACAAGCTGGCGGCCAGTCAGATGAGCGGCTTCGGCGGAGTTCTCGGCATCGAGTTCACCGGCGGTTTCGAGACGGCCGACGCCTTCCTCGGCAAGCTGCGCTACTCCCTGAGGTCGGCCAGCCTCGGCGGCGTCGAGTCCCTGGCCGTGCACCCGGCGTCCATGTGGCGCGGGATGCTCAGCGAGGTGCAGATAGCCGAGTCGGTTCCGCTGGGCCTGGTCCGGCTGGCCGTGGGCACGGAGGACACCGCCCGACGCGCTCGCCGCCGCCGACGCCGTACACACCACGGCGGCGAGCGCCTGAACCACCGGGAGAGCGCCGGTCACGCCTGCGGTAACTCCCCCACTCGTAGGCACACACGTGACCGGCGCTGGTTTCACCCCAACCGGCCCTCGTGCGGCACGCGGACACGGTCGATGCCCTGGTGGTCGGATTCACGGGGCCGCGACTCCGGCCGCACCACCTGGCTTTGATGGTCGGGGATGAGGGTGGCCCGGTGCGGTTGTCGGCACGGCTGGAGCCGATTCTTGCTGGGCGTATCGGTACCGAGATCGGTGGTGCGGAGGTGGTGGGTGAAGGGGGAGACGTACACGCGGGTGCAGACAGACCTGGTGGTGGAGGTGCTGGCCGGGTCGGGCCGGCACGGGACGCTGACCGTGGTCCAGATGCGGTGAGCCCGGATGCTACGGCACATCCCCGTGCCAATCCCACCTGTCCGGCTCGCCCGGCCTGGGCTTGTACTCGGCGCGCCCGCCCGGACCGTAGGCACTGATCTCCGTGGTCAGCGTGGCCCCAGTCGCGCGTTCCTCGACTGTCCAGCCGGTGACGTCGAGGAGCAGCCCGTCCAGGGGGCCGCCGACCAGTTCGACGTATTCGTGGCCGGGCTGTGGGCCAGGGTCCGGGTCGTCGTGGTCGGCGCCGTACACCCGGCGTCGCATCAGGTCGTCCATGCGGGCAGGATCGCACCGACCACTGACAATTGGTTCGGGCTACGGGGCGACCTCGTACTTCACGGTGTTCGTGCAGCCCTTAGCGAGCTTCTCCAGGGCGGCCCGTTCCTTGTCGTCCGCGGTGAGCTTCCAGCGGAGCTTCGTGGCGGTCCAGTCGGCCAGGTAGGTGCACTTCGCGGACACGGCCGGCGGCATCCACTCCGACGGGTCCTTGTCCGCTTTGCTTCGGTTGGTCTTGGCCGTGACTGCCACGAGGCTGCGCTCGGCGCCAAGGTCGTTCGCGTACCGCATGCGCCGGTCCGCATCCCACGCCGAGGCCCCGGAGTCCCAGGCCTCGGCGAGCGGGACCATGTGGTCGATGTCCAGCTTCCGGGCGTCGGTGACCGTGACTTCGTCGTAGTAAGACAGCCACTCGCCACCGGCCAGGGTGCACCGGGGGCCCTGCTCGGGCTTCTTCGTCGCCTCCGCCAACAGCACCTCGTTCCGAGTCGAGCAGCCGTCACTGTCCTCGTCGATCCAGTGCCTGAAACTGTCGCGCTTGTACCCGGTCCGGTTCTCGTCCGCGGCCGGCAATTTCGCGATCGCCTCCGCGAGGGACAGGCCATTGCCGTCCGCAGGCGCACCTGGGGCCGCAGAGGGGCTATGGGTCGGGGCGCTGGGAGCGCCAGCCGAGGTCGCGGGGGTCGACGGCTTCGAATCGGACTCGGTCTTTGCGGCACTGGGGTTGCAGGCGGTGAGAGAGGCCGCGACGAGGATTGCGGCGATGGGGGCGTGGCGGCGTGCTGTCACAGCGGTACTCCGGCAGGTCAGGGGCTGATGCGCCCTCATGATTGCAGGAGTGGATGGTTTGGTGACAGTCGGTCAAATGTGCAGGTGGTAAGCCTTGCTGCCTGGTGGTGGTATCGGCTTCGAGGTGAGACCACCACCAGGCTGGGACAGCGTCGCTCGTGGTTCCGCCGCGGCGGGAGCAAGGCGGCCTCACCATCAAACAGGCCGTGAACAGGATGCTTGGCCTCGATCGAATGTGACTCCCGCTCCGCCGGCAGGTGCGTCGACCTGGCCGCGTGACGGGCAGCGCAGGAGGCCGCACTCAGCGGCCCCCAGGCCGTCCAGGTCCGGAAACCGTCCGGCCGTCTCAGCCCCTCCCGAGCAGTCCGCGTTGATCGTGCACGCTACTCCCGTACACCGACGGGAACGTCGGCCTCATGGTGATCGCTTGCTGTGCTTCGTCCACGGCTGGCGGGGAATCCCGCGGGCTTTCATCTGCGCCACCACCTTGGCGTGCAGCTCACGCAGCGGCTCCAGTTCGGCCGGCAACGTCAAGGGCGCAACCGTGGCGCCCTTGCGCCGGGTGAGGCTGGCGGTCAGGTCCCCGTCGTGTGTCTCCCAGAGCAAGGGGTGGGGATTTTCAAAGAGCGTCATCAGCACGGGGGCCTGGTGTGAGCTGCCGCTTCTACTACTCCGGCGATACGCCCTGACCGGCTCCTCGCACACCCGGTCTCCAACAATGCGTCGCTCGCCCAGGGCGGGTGCCGGCTGGCTCTGCCCATGAGACCGACAGCATTTGTTCACTGGTTCGGGAGGCAGGTAGCGCTGAAGGCTAATCGAAATGTTCACAAGAGCGGGAACGAAGCTACAGGGGAGGCCAGGTCCGCCGTGGGGTCGCATGGCTGCACGCGGGACGACGGTGTGTGACATGCCGCTGGTGGAGTAATGGGGCCTTGCGCTCTCTGGCCCAGGTAACCCTGTATTGCATCGGTCACGGGCGCAGCTCGTCGGTGCTGTCGTGAGAGTGGATCTTTGGGCGGATCCGGCGAGAGGAACCGGAGATGGCTGAAGGGTCTGCAGGGCTGGCTGGACTGCTCGCTGCGGCAGAGGGCCGGATGCCTGTCGAGTCGGCCGAGGTGGTCGCCTTCGAGCTGGCGAGGCGTCTGGAGGCCCGATCCGTTTCCTTTTTGATCACTGACTTCACCGGCAACGCCGTTGTGCGCCTGAGCAACGCTGACGCCGGTGAGGAGCGGGAGCGCATCGGGTTGCCCGGCACCGTCTACGGGCAGGTACTGCGCGACCAGCGGGTGTCCGTCCGCCGAGGCGGGCACCCCGGCGGGCAGGTCCAGATCGTGGCCCCGGTGACCAATCGGGGGGATGCCATCGGGCTTCTTGAAGTCTTCCTCCCGCAAGCCCCGGAACCTGCAACTGTGCAGGCGATCGTCGAATCGGCCCATGCGCTGGCTTACATCCTCATCGCCAACCGCCGTTTCACCGACCTGTACCAGTGGGGCCGCCGCACCCTCCCCATGAACCTGGCCGCTGAGATCCAGAACACTCTCCTTCCCGACAGCCTCACCTGTGAAGCGCCGCAGTTCACGGTCTCCGGCGAGCTGATCCCGAGCGCAGAGATCGCCGGCGATACCTTCGATCACTCCCTCGACCGCCACACCCTGCACGTGTCCATCACGGACGCCATGGGCCACGACGTCCGTGCCGCTCTCATCGCCACTCTGCTTGTTGGCGCTCTGCGCAGCGCGCGGCGCGAAGGAGCCGACCTGGCCGACCAGGCCCATCAGGCTCATCAGGCCCTGCTCGACCACGGCCACCAGGGCCCCTTGGTCACCGGCCAGCTCTTTCGCATCGATCTGCAGACGGGAAGTGCCGGCTTCGTCAATGCCGGTCACCCGTGGCCCTGGCTTCTGCGCAGGGGGCGTCTCGAGCGCATCATTCCCGAGATCGATCCGCCCTTCGGCGCCCCTTTGCCGCACCCGTACCGAGTCCAGTCGCTCCAATTGCGACCAGGTGACCGCCTCATCCTGGTCACCGATGGCATGCTCGAGCGCAACGCCGCCGCCGAGGACCTTCCGTCCCTGATCGAGGGCACTCGCGACCTGCACCCTCGCGAGACCGTTCACGCCCTTACCCAGGCCGTCCTGCGTGCTCAGCAAGGTGTCCTGCATGACGATGCCACCGTGGTCTGCCTGGACTGGCAAGGCACCTGGGACTAGGGCCCCGCTACGGTGCGGCCATGGCGAACTTTGTGCTGGTTGCAGGTGCACGGCTCGGATCGTGAGCATGGGACGAGGTGGTGCCGTATCTGACTGCGACCGGCCACGGAGTCCACCCGCTGACGCTGTCCGGTCTCGCCGAGAAGCAAGGTATGCCAGCCCGGCAGCAGACCCACGTCCAGGACATCGTCGGCGCGGTCGAGGGCCAGGATCTGCGCGATGTCGTCCTGGTAGGTCACAGCTACTCGGGCATCCCAGTCGGTCAGGCCGCCGAGCGGATCGGCGACCGGCTGGCCCGCGTGGTCTTCGTCGACGCCAGCGTTCCGGCCGATGGTGAACCGTTCGTCTCCGCCTGGCCAGACGGCGGGTTGATGATGAGGGCATCGATCGCCGAGAACGGAGGATTCTGGCCGGTCGCACCCGCGGCCCACTACAAGGCCCACGGTCTCAACGATGAGCAGATCGCACGGATCGTGGCTGGCTCGACGCCGCACCCGGGTGCCACGCTGACCGAACCCGCCGCGCTGGAACGGCCGCTCGGCGATCTTCCGGCGACTTACATCAAGTGCACGCTCGGTGACCCAGAGCCGAGCGACGACGTGGCCAAGTTGTTGACTAGCGAGCAGTGGCGGCTGAACGAGATGGACACCGGCCACTGGCCGATGTTCTCTCAGCCACGCGAACTGGCGCAGATCCTCCTGGACATAGCTGCGAAGTGACCGCAGTTCCATGGTTGCGGAGTGCTGGCGTGCCTCACCTGCGCTGGTCAAAGCCACTCGTTGATGGCTGCGACGAGGACGGTCGCCGGACCGCGAGCTTGTCGTACCGCGTGGCCACGGCCCGGTGCCTTTTGAGGCGGTTGATGCCGCACTCGACGGCGTGGCGCTCGCGGTTGGGGCCGGGAGAGCGAGGAAGCCGCAGTTCAGGGCTGGCTTGCGGTATTCGGATGGCACAGTGCGACGGGCCTGTCCAGGTACGGGAAGCACGTGCCCCTGCCGCCGGAGTCCCGGAGGAATAACCCATCCGGCCCTTAGTGCTTTTGCTGCGCGATGGGTACCGGTGAAGCATGACCGGCACCTTCACCACCCGCACCATCAACATTGCAACCGGCGGCACTGAGACCATGCACGACCTGACGAACGCATGCTCCGCGTTCCTCCGGGAGGTCGCTCATGGGCGAAACGGACTGCTGAACGTTTTCACCCCCGACGCGACATCCGGCCTGGCGATCATCGAGACCGGCGCGGGCAGTGACGATGACCTGTTGGCAGCCCTCCGCGAAATTCTTCCCGCGGACGACCGTTGGCGAGCCCGCCACGGTCGTCCAGGCCACGGCAGTGAGCACGTGCTCCCGGCACTGGTACCACCACACGCCACGCTGCCCGTAGTCAATGGTGAGCTGGAGCTGGGGGCCTCGCAGTCCGTTGTACTGGTGAACTCCAACCGGGAGAGCCCCGAACGCCAAGTCCGGCTGTCCTTCCTCGGCTGACCACACCACCCACGCGGTCCTGCGGCAGGCGGCGAGGGCGAATCCGGCCAGCAATGCGGCCGTGTCGCGGAGGCCGATCAGGCAGGGGGCTGCGGCGCGGTCATCTTGCGGAGCAGCGGCACCCTTGTCCCGCCCGGGTCGTGCAAATGCTGCGCTGCACCACGAACCACCATCCCGGCCACCACCACGACGATCAGTAGCAGCACCATGCAGCAGCCGCAGGCCCTGGCCGACGGCTGCTCTCACAGCTATCGCACCTCACAGAGCAGCGTGCCTACCTGGGGAAATGGGCTGTGAGACTCACAGATTTCAAAGCGCGCGGGGGCGGCCGGCGCGCACCTACGATTCCTGTCTCACTGGACGCGGCCGCGCATCTGACCTGCCGCACTGGTGCGCGAGGCGATCTCAGCCGCGACGGTCAGGGGGACGGGAGCGTGCTTCTCAGGGGTGGGGTGTCATTCCTTGCGGGTCGCTCTGCGGGGCGTACGTCTTCATTGCCTTGTCTGTCATGAGTGCTGAGATCCGGAGCCATTCCTGGTGTTCCACTTCGGCGGTGCGGAGCCATTCCTCGGCTCGGTAGCTGTCCAGTGCCTGCCCGGCGATGTCGCGCTGGTATTCCTGTGCGTCCTCAGCGGCGCGAGCGACGTCCTGGACCGTCATCCCGGTGGCCTGTGCCTGTACCCGGGCGCGGTAGAACCGGGCGGTGCTGGGGGCGAGGGGGACGGGTTCTTCGAGGGGATGCAGCCAGACGGCGGGCAGGACGGTGTAGGTGGTGGCGGCGGGGAGGGTGACCTCGTTGCCGTCGGTGTCGGTGACGAAGCCGTCGATCTCGTACTCGGGGCCGGCGGGGAGGTCCAGAAGTTCGATCTGGTCGGCGGTGAGGCGCAGGGTGACCCGGTTGGTGGTGGTGGCCTCGTAGCCGTCGACGGTGGCGCCCTCGGGGTCGATACCGGTGACGGTGAGGTCGAAGCGGTCGCCGCGGCGCAGATTCAGCCGCATGTCGGCGGCGAAGTCGTCACGGGTGCGGGGGATACGATGGCGGAGGGCCGACGGCAGTCGCTGGGGGACCTTGACCTGGTAGGTCTCGCCGATCCGGATGTCCTGGACGCGCATGACGGCCTCCTGCCCCCTCTCCAGCCTCCCTCGCGCCGTCCCCAACCGCCGAGGCCGGGGGACGGGGAAGCACCGCGCGGCGGCCTGGTACGGCCTCGGTACTGGCGGGCTCGCGTATTCAACTGTCGAGGGTACTGCTGCCCAAGCGGGAGAGGTCATCGTGATGCGAACGGCGGGGTCGGTGATTGGTCTCGGTTCTCGGTGCTCAGAGCCAGGGTGAGGAGCACCATGTGGCACGATCTGCTGTCTGTTCAGGCCCCTATCGCGGAGAAGGTGCTGCGTACTGTTGGTGTCTACGCACTCATCGTGATTCTGTTCCGGTTGAGTGGCAAGCGCGGCCTGGCAAACCTGAACACCTTCGACTTCGTTGTGATCTTCCTGCTGTCCAACGTCGTCCAGAACGCAGTCATCGGCAACGACAACAGCCTGCTCGGTGGCGCGATCGGCGCCACCACCCTGGTCGTGGTTAACGCGGCACTGAACCGCTGGCTGGCCGTCAACGAGCGCGCTGTACGCCTGGTGGAGGGAAAGCCGACAACAATCATCGAGGACGGCCGACTGCTCACGGGTGCGCTCAGGCACCTGGCGCTGCGCCCCACAGAAGTCGAGCACGCGGTGCGTCTGCAGAACGGCGACGACATCAGCATGGTCGCCGTGGGGCGCCTTGAGCCGGACGGCCAATTGGTGATCGTGCTCAAGCCGTCCGAACAGAACGCCACCCGCGCGGACGTCCAAAGGCTGGAGACACGCCTCGAGGCGATCGAGAACCTCCTGGCATCGCCGGCCACTGATCCTGGTCACCATCCGACCGAATTGTGAGACCAGGTCTCCTCCTCGTACCAGTACAGGCCATCTGCAATTCCATCGCCACCTTCAGCAACCACAACGAGATCCGCCTCGGCGCTTGCCCCTTTCCTGTCGTGAGGGCGCGCTCGGCCAGCACATAGCCGGAACGAGCGAGGCAAGCGCGCGGGGCTGGAGTTCAGTGAGCGTCTACGGCGAGCGCTGCATCGATCTCTTGGAGGAACGGCTCCAGGTCACCTGGGTTGCGCGAGGTTATGAGGGTCCATCCGCGGGAGTCGTCCTTGATGACCGGCTCGTCGGCCCATTCGCCACCGGCATTGCCGATGTCTGTCCTCAACGAGGGGTAGGAAGTGAGCCTCTTGCCTTCGATGACACCCGCCTCGACCAAGGCCCAGGGGCCGTGGCAGATGGCCGCTACGGGGCGACCGGTGGACGTGAAGGAACGGACGATCTCCGTCGTTGAACCCTGCTGGCGCAGTGCGTCGGCGTTCAACGTGCCACCCGGCACGAGCAGTAGGTCGTAATCGGCCGGGTCGACGTCGCTCAGAGCAAGTTCGGGGCGGATGGTCTTGCCGGGAGCCTTGTCGCCGACCAGGGTCTGAACGTCGTCCGCCGACACGGCAGCGACGTCCACATCGGCGCCCCAGCCCCGCAGGTGTTCGAGGGGCACCAGGAGTTCGTCCTGTTCGACGCCGTAGTTCGTGACGATTGCCAGCACCTTCCGCATGCTCAGGTCGTTGTCAGACATTCCCAGGTCCTTTCGGGTTGGAACGGTCCGCCGGGAGTGTTTTGCTGTCGTGGGTTCCCCGAATCTTTGCACTTACTGATCGTTTCAGAATGAGATCGGTGTGTTGGCTTGGCAGTTGGGTGTTGTGTCGGCAGGATCTTCCGGGTGTCTGCTGATCTCGTGCCCG
>NZ_JBHVFF010000242.1:0-13713 GCF_042801895.1 Streptomyces sp. NPDC057543
CTCACGGACCGCGGGAATCCACCTGCCTACACCTTGCGATACTCGTACGCCTCCGAAGCCGCGGCCGCCACCGCCGCGATGTCGCCACCCGCCGACGCCGTGACAACGGCGGCCACCGCACCCTCCAGGAACGGCGCGTCCACCAGACGCGAGCCGTCCGGCAGTTCGTCGCCCTCGGCCAGCATCGTCTTGACCGTGAGCACCGCGCTGCCCAGATCGACGAGCAACGCCACCCCCGCACCGCCGTCCACCGACCTGGCGGCCTCGGCGATCAGCTCCGCACTGGTCCCGAGCCCACCCGCAGGCGTGCCACCGGCCGCGGCGACCGGGGCCGTCGATCCACCGGCGGCCAGCCCCCTGGCGAGCTCGGCGACGGACTCGGCCACCGGGCCACTGTGCGAGACCAGCACGATCCCGACCTGCTTCCCGTCGCTCATCCCTCACCCCCGTCGCCGCCGGTCTCGGCCAGCGCGGCGATCAGCAGGGCGGAGGACGTAGCCCCCGGATCCTGATGCCCGATGCTGCGCTCGCCCAGATAGCTCGCCCTGCCCTTGCGGGCCTGGAGAGGAACCGTCGCCAGCGCTCCCGCCTCCGCCGCTTCCCGGGCCGCCCCGAACGAGGTCCCGAGCACCTCGGCGGCCGGCAGCAGCGCATCGAGCATCGTCTTGTCCCCGGCCTGCGCCCCGCCCAGCTGGGCCACGGCCGCGACGCCCACCCCGAGCGCCTCGGCCAACTGCTGCGGCGTCACGGCGGGCGCATCACCCAGAGCCTTTCCGGTACGCCGCAGAAGCATCCCGTACAACGGCCCCGCAGCCCCGCCGACCTTCGAGATCAACTGCCGTCCGGCGAGCGTCAGCACGGCCCCGGGGGTCTGCGGCCGCTCCTGGCCCAGGACCTCGGTCACCGCGGCGAACCCGCGCTGCATGTTGCTGCCGTGATCGGCGTCTCCGATCGCCGAGTCGAGCTCGGTGAGGTGGTCCGCCTCGCGATCCACGGCAGCCGCGGCCGCGGTCATCCAACGGTGGAAGAAATCGGCGTCGAGCACATGATCTCCTTGTCGGGCGGGTCAACGGCCCCAGCGCAGCGCCGGCGTCTCCACCGGCGCGTCCCAGAGGCGCAGCAGTTCCTCGTCCACCTGGCAGAGCGTCACCGAACAGCCCGCCATGTCGAGCGAGGTCACATAGTTCCCCACGAGCGTACGAGCCGTCACGACTCCCCGCTCGGACAGCACCCGCTGCACCTCGGCATTGAACCCGTACAGCTCCAGCAGCGGAGTCGCGCCCATCCCGTTGACCAGCACGATCACGGGTCCGCGTGGCCGCAGGTCCTCCAGCACCGCGTCCACCGCGAAGTCCGCGATCTCCCCCGACGTCATCATCGGACGCCGCTCCCGCCCCGGCTCGCCGTGGATCCCGATCCCCAGCTCCAGTTCGCCCGGCGGCAGATCGAAGGTCGGAGACCCCTTGGCGGGCGTGGTGACGGCGCTGAGCGCAACGCCGAAACTCCTCGACTCGTCGTTCACCCGCCGGGCGATGGCCGCCACCTGTTCAAGCGGCGCGCCCTCGTCGGCGGCGGCCCCGGCGATCTTCTCGACGAACAGGGTCGCGCCCGTGCCCCGCCGTCCCGCCGTGAACAGACTGTCGGTCACGGCCACGTCGTCATTGACGAGGACCTGGGTGACCCGAATGCCCTCGTCCTCGGCGAGCTCGGTGGCCATCTCGAAGTTCAGCACGTCGCCGGTGTAGTTCTTGACGACGAACAGCACCCCCGCCCCGCTGTCGACCGCCGCGGCGGCCCGCACCATCTGATCCGGCACGGGCGAGGTGAACACCTCTCCCGGACACGCCGCCGACAGCATTCCGGGCCCGACGAACCCGGCGTGCAACGGCTCGTGTCCTGACCCGCCCCCGGAGACCAGCGCCACCTTCCCGGCCACGGGCGCGTCACGCCGCAGGACGACACGGTTCCCGACATCCACGGTCAGCTCCGGATGGGCGGCGGCCATACCGCGCAGCGCGTCCGCGACAACGGTCTCCGGGACGTTGATGAGCATCCTCACGGGTATCTCCTAGGCAGGGGAGCAGGTGGGTTGTTGTCCTGCGTTTTCGCTGTTCAGAGTGAGTATGGGTAGATCGTGATCTTGGCTGTCCGTGGCGGTCGTGAGCGGGTTCTGGCGGTACTGATGCTGACTTAATGCTGACTTTCGTGACAGGCCGTCAGGTTTGCCGGATGGTCGGGCGGGTCTCGGCTGACCTGCTCCTGTCGGCAGTATCGGCCTTGCGGCAGCGAAGGGCACGTGCGAGGACGTCATGGGCGCGCCCAGGTCCGAATACAGGATGCGTTCGGTTGTGGCCGGACGTCGATGTCCATGCGTACTCCGGGCCTCGTCAGCACGTGGTGTATGGGGACGCTCCAGCCCCTTGCTTGCGGCGAGAGGGATTGCGAGGCGGTGTTCGCTGTGCGGACCGGCCGTGTTGCCATCCCGGCAGATTCTTCGGCTGCTGGTGGTACACCGCCCGCTTGGCTCTGACCAGCGTAAATGTGCCATGCGGAGGGGCATGGGCGGACCTTGGTCCGGGTATGGTCCGGATCTTGCGTCGGTCGGCGCGACCGCCGCTCCCGGCGCCGAGGCCGCGCCCCAGGGCAGGCCGTACGCGTGGGCGAGAGCGGCCACGGCCCAAACGGTGATGGCCACCAGGACCGTGCCGGCCGGCACGATGGCGCGCAGGTCCCGTCGGACCGCCCGCAGCGAGGTGGTCACGCTCTCCCAGTACAGGAACAACGGCAGGAAGACGAGCAGCGACCTTGGTGCCCGGTCCGGCGCCGTACCGCTTGAGCGGCGCGTAGACGGTTATGCCGGCGCACGGCAGCGGCGCCGCGGCGGCCGGGGCGAGGCTGTCGGGCACGGGGACGACGAAGTCCTCGGGTGTGACGATCGCCTCGGAGCAGCCGCCCTGGGTGTGGGCGCGGGCTCGGCCGGGTCGGGGCTGCCGAAGACCAGGGTGTGGCCGTTGAGGCAGTACTGCTCCTGCCCTGCCCGGCAGTTCTCGCAGTCGCGGCAGGAGTTGACCATGCAACCGATGCCGACCAGGTCGCCGACCTGGTGGCGGGTGACGTCGGGCCCGGTCTCGGTGACCCGTCCGACGATCTCGTGGCCGGGGACGAGCGGGCTGGTGGGCAGTGGGCCGAACTTGCCGCCGCCGAAGTTCATGTCGGAGTGGCAGATGCCGCAGTACAGGATGTCGAGCTTGACGTCGTGCGGGCCGACGTCGCGGCGCTCGATGGTGAGGGAAACGAGCGGTTGACGCACGTCGTGGGCGCCGAACGCCTTGACGGCGGTGGGCACGGGGATTCCTTCTGGGGTTCTGGTGCTGGAGGATCGGGTCAGGCTTCCGGAATGACGCGGCCGTGGGCGGTGAGGGTGACGTTCTCGGGATCGGGGCCGCCGCGCCGACCGGTCTCCAACGCGTCCAGGGCGGTGAGTTCGTCTGCTGTGAGCTCGAAGTCGAAGACGTCGATGTTCTCGGCGATGCGGGTGCGCTTGGTGGACTTGGGGATGACCGAGCGGCCCTGCTGGAGCCCCCAGCGCAGCAGCACCTGGGCGGGGCTCTTGAGGTGCGCCTTGGCGATGCGGGTGACGGCCGGGTCCGCAATGACGCTCTTGCGGTCCTCGCCGTAGCCTGGGTAGAAGGTGATCCCGCCGATCGGGGACCACGCCTGGTTGAGGATGTGGTGCTGGTCGTCGAAGTCGAGCACGGCACGCTGCTGGAAGTAGGGGTGAATCTCCAGCTGGTTGACCGCCGGCACGACGGAGGTGGCGTCCAGTAGCGTGGTCAGGTGGTCGACCATGAAGTTGCTGACGCCGATGGCTCGCACCTTGCCGTCGGCCAGGAGCTTTTCCAGGGCGCGGTAGGCGGCGAGGGTCTTGTCGAAGTCCGATGGCAGGGCCTGGTGCAGGATCAGCAGGTCGATCTGGTCTACCCCGAGCTTTGCGGCGCTCTTGTCGAATCCGTGCAGGGTCTCGTCGTAGCCGTAGTCGCTGATCCAGATTTTGGTCTCGATGAAGATCTCGTCGCGTGGCACTCCGGAGTCGCGGATGGCCTGGCCGACCCCGCGTTCGTTGCTGTAGGCGGCGGCGGTGTCGATGTGCCGGTAGCCGAGGTCGAGCGCGGCCTTGACAGCGGCCTGGGTCTCATCGGGCGGGGTCTGGAAGACACCGAGTCCGAGGGCGGGCATCTCGACGCCGTTGTTGAGGGTGAGGGTCTGCATCACAGGGACCTTTCGTTGTGAGTAGCCCGTGCGGGCACGATGAGGGTGAGGACGGTCACGACCGCCAGCGCGAGCAGGACAGCCGAACCGGTCAGGGCCGTTCCCGAGCGGGCCGCGATGTCTGCGGCCGCGTGCCCGGTGGAGACGGAGGCGGCGACGGCGGTCAGGATGCTCAGGCTCAGCGCGCTGCCGATCTGGTGCACGGTGTTGACCAGGCCCGAGTCGGCCCCCGCGTCCGCGGGGGCGACGCCGTCGATACCGCTGGAGGTCAGCGGGGCCAGCGTCAGGCCCTGGCCGGCGCCGATCAGCACCATGGGCAGGGCCACGCCCGTCAGGTAGGGGGTGTGCAGGTCGAGGCGGCTGAGCCACGCCATGCCCACCGTGGTCAGGACAACCCCGATCGGCTCCTCGTCCTACTTCGGCTCCCAGATCGTCGAGGCTCAGTGGACCTCGCGGGAGCGGCACCTGGAGCGGTTCGTTACCGAGCAGCCGCCGTACTCGATCCTGGTCCGGGGCATTGAGGAGGACGTGCTCCCCATGGCGCGCCGCCACGGCATGGGCACGCTCACCTACAGTCCGCTCTCCGGCGGCTGGCTCTCGGGCCGCTACCGCAAGAACGCCACCGAGGGCCCCGCCTCCGCGGCGCGCCCCCAGGCCCGCTTCGACATGAGCACCCCCGCCAACCAGCGCAAGCTCGACGCCGTCGAACGGCTCGCCGTCCTGGCGGAGAAGTCCGGCCTCACTCTGATCGAGCTGGCTGTCGCCTTCGTCGTCAACCACCCGGGCGTCACCTCGGCGATCATCGGCCCGCGCACCATGGAGCAGCTGGAGGCGTTCCTGCCCGCCGCCGACGTCACGCTGTCCTCCGACGTGCTCGACGCCATAGACGAGATCGTCGCCCCCGGGGTCACGGTCAACCCGGTCGACAACAGCTACGGCGACTTCGAGCTGCGGGCTGACCAGCGGCGACGTTGACACGATCCGGCCACGAGGCACGGGGCCGGATCGCCTCCGGGATGGCCTCCGCCTCTTGGCCACCTCTGGCTCCCCGGAAGAGACGCCGCCACCCTCCGGGACTGCGGGCGCGTCGCGGGGTGAGAGGTCAGTTCTCTCGCGGCCGCCCGGCGAGGACTTCCTGTGTCGCGGCCCAGGAGGCGAGCAGGCGCAGACCCTCTTCGGAGGGTGAGCCGGGTTCGGCCGTGTAGATGGTGACGGTGAGGCCGGGTTCGGCCGCCATCTCCAGGCCCTCGTAGGCGAGGGTGATATCTCCGACGGCCTCGTGGTGGAAGCTTTTGGTGCCGGTGCCGTGGTGGCGGACGTTGTGGGCGCCCCAGCGGGTGCGGAAGTCGTCGCTGCGGGTGGAGAGTTCACCGACGAGGTCGTGCAGCTCCTTGTCGTGAGGGTTGCGGCCGGCCTCGGTGCGCAGGATCGCGACGGTGACGTCGGCGGCCAGGCTCCAGTCGGGGTAGAAGCGGCGGGACGCGGGGTCCAGGAAGGTGAAGCGGGCGAGGTTCGCCTGGTTGTGGGGGTTCGCGTAGACGTCGCTGTAGAAGGCGCGGGCGAGGGCGTTGGTGCCGAGGATGTCCATGCGGCCGTTGCGGACGAAGGCGGGGCCTGCGGTGATCGCGTCGAGCGTCCACTGCAGGCTGCGGTGCGGGGTCCACTGCCGGGCGGGGCGTCGGCGTCGCGGGCGGGTGAGGGCGTCGGAGCCGTCGGCGGCCTGGGCCAGGTGGAGGAGGTGGGCACGTTCGGCGTCGTCGAGCTGGAGGGCGCGGGCGACGGACTCGAGGACGGCGGGGGAGGCACCGGCGAGGTTGCCGCGTTCGAGCTTGGCGTAGTACTCCACGCTCATGTCGGCGAGGGCCGCGACCTCGCTGCGGCGCAGGCCGGGGACGCGGCGCCGGGTCCCGGAGGGCAGTCCGGCCTGCTCGGGGGTGATCTTGGCTCGCCGCGAGGTGAGGAACTCGCGGACCTCCTGTTGGTTGTCCACCCCTCGACCGTACGTGCAGCCGGCCGCATGAGGGATGTACTGCCGGTACACCCATCGACGGTGACTGGCTGGCCGCCACGAGGGGCGGTTACCTGGAGGACGTGGCGCTGTCCCCGGCCGTCCGTCGGCGGGGACGGGGCCGCCCGACCTCGGCACACGGTCGCCTCGCGACCCGGGGACGGTCGTACGAGGACCGCTTGCAGCGGCCCCACTTCACGTGAGCAAAGGTACTTTCATGCGCGGCGCAGTGATCCATGCCCCCGGTGACGTCCGCTTCGAGACGCTGGACGACCCGAAGATCCTCCACCCCACCGACGCGGTCATCCGCACGGCCGTCACCTGTGTGTGCGGCTCCGACCTGTGGCCCTGGCGTGGCCTGGAGCCGATCGGCGACGCCCATCCGATGGGGCACGAGTACGTCGGCTTCGTCGAGGAGGTCGGCTCCGAGGTCACGGCCGTGAAGCCGGGCCAGTTCGTCGTCGGCTCGTTCGCGACCTCGGACAACACCTGCGCCAACTGCCGTAACGGCTTCCCGTCGAACTGCCTGCATCGCGAGTTCATGAGCACCTGCCAGGCCGACTACGTCCGTATCCCCAACGCCCAGGGCACCCTGGTCGCCACGGACGAGGTGCCGGGCGAGGACCTGTGGCCCGGCCTGCTGGCCGTCTCCGACGTCATGGGCACCGGCTGGTGGGCCGCCGACGCCGCCGAGGTGAAGCCCGGATCCACCGCCGTGGTCGTGGGCGACGGGGCGGTCGGCCTGTGCGCGGTGATCGCCGCCAAGGAGATGGGCGCCGAGCGGATCATCGCCATGAGCCGCCATGAGTCCCGGCAGAAGCTGGCCCGCGAGTTCGGCGCCACCGACATCGTCACCGAGCGCGGCGACGAGGGCATCGCCCGGATCAAGGACCTCACCGACGGCATCGGCGCCGACAGCGTGCTGGAGTGCGTGGGCACCGCGCAGGCCATGCAGCAGGCGCTGCACTCCGCCCGGCCCGGCGGCAACGTCGGCTTCGTCGGCGTCCCGCACGACGTCGCCGTCGACGGGCAGGAACTGTTCTTCTCCCACGTCGGCCTGCGCGGCGGCCCCGCCCCCGTGCGCCGCTACCTGCCCGACCTCATCGAACACGTCGTGACCGGCCGGATCGACCCGGGCAAGGTCTTCGACCTCACCCTGCCCCTCGACCAGGTCGCCGAGGGTTACAAGGCCATGGACGAGCGCCGAGCCATCAAGGCACTCCTCAAGCCCTGACCCCGCACCCTTCCGCTCCCGGGGCCGAACGCTCCTCTCGCCCCGCTCGAGGAGGACCTCCAGCATGACCACGTTCGCTCTCGTCGGTGCCGGTCCCGGCCTGGGGCTGGCCACCGCCCGCCGCTTCGGCACCGCCGGCCACGGCATCGCCCTGATCGCCCGCAGCGACGAACACCTCCAGCACTTGACGGACGATCTCCGCCGCGAGGGCATCGAAGCCCGCGGATTCTCCGCGGACGTCCTGGACCCGATCGCGCTCACCGGCGCCCTCCAGGACGCGGTCGAGGCGCTCGGGCCGATCGAGATCTTGCAGCACAGCCCGGTGCCGCGCGCCGACTTCATGAAGCCGGTCCTCGACACCACCGCCGCCGACCTGGAGGACCCGCTCGCCTTCTCTCTCAAGGCTCCGGTGACCTGCGTGAACGCGGTCCTGCCGGGTATGCGGGGCCTGGGACGCGGAACCCTTGTCTTCGTCAACGGAGGCAGCGCGGTCCGCCCGCACCCCGAGCGGGCCGGCACCTCGGTCGCCTTCGCCGCCGAGAGCGCCTACGCCCGCATGCTCCACGACGCGCTCGCCGCCGAGAACATCCACGCCACCCAGCTGATCATCCCCGGCACGATCCGGCCCGATTCCGAGCACAGCAGCCCTCAGGTGCTGGCCGAGCGCCTGTACGCCCTGCACACCGAGCGCGACGGCTTCCGCCACTACGCCGAGCCGATGCCCGAGTGAGGAACAGGCAGTGGACAAGTCTCCGGCGCCCAATCCGGGCGGTACCACTTCGGCCATTCGGGCCGCTCCGACCAGTCTTGTCGGCGATCACGGCGGCCGTGGGACTGCTGGCTCCGACCGCCTGCCCAGGCAGCGGGCAGACCGCCGACCGGTCCGCCCCGGCGACCGCCTCCGTGCGCCCCAGGTCGACCAGCACCCAGCCCACCCCACCATCCGACAGGAGCAGCGCCGTGCGCATCCAGCTCAGCCTCGACGGACGCCCCGTCCGAGCCACCTTGAACGACAGCCCAGCCGCCCGGGACTTCGCCGCGCTGCTCCCGCTCTTCCCGGGCTCTCACCGCGCGACCGCAGCCTGGTGACCGTCAGTGTCCTCGCCGCGCTCTACCGCAGCGAACAGCCGCCCTATCACCTGGGCGTGGCGCTGGAGAACGGCCTGAGCGTCGAGGAGCTCTCCGAGGCCGTCACCCACCTGGCCTTCTACGCCGGCTGGCCCAACGCCATGACCGCGATCAACCATCTCAAGAAGCTCACCGAAGAGCGCGGCGCCTGACGCTCGCACACCACTTCCCCCGCAGCCGCACAGCAAGGAACACCTTCCGTGGAAATCGTCACGCACACCCCGACCGCCAAGGCCCCCGCCGATCGCTTCACCGGGGATGTGTACCTCAACATGATCGAGACCCCCGCCGAGCCGGCCCGGTTGGCGACCGCCTTGGTCCGCTTCACTCCCGGTGCCCGCACCAACTGGCACTCCCACGTCAACGGCCAGACCCTCTACATCACCGACGGTGTCGGCCTCGTAGGCACCCGTGACGGCGACGTCGTACGCGTCAGCGCCGGCCAGACCGTCAAGTGCCCGCCCGGTGAGGAGCACTGGCACGGCGGCACGGACACCACCCTCATGGCGCACATCGCCATGGTCGTCGGCGATACCGACGGCGACGGCACCACCTGGCTGGAACCCGTGACCGACGAGCAGTACGCCGAAGCGCTCGCCACCGTCACTCGCTGAGGGCCAATGCGACGGTGGTGCGCGAGTGATGGGACGCACGCCCCGCATTCGATCTGATGCAGTGCCAGGAGGCGTTTTCATGGACTCGCGGCGCTCATGAGCGGGCGGCTCGTGGGGTGATGTCTTTCAGGGGCGTGCCGTCTTATGTGGTCGATCCGCCTCACCTCGGACGCTCCCCAGCAGCGCTGATCCTCCCCAGATTCTCCCCAGGGAGGGCCGCCGTGACGGACGGCGGGAGGCGGAACTTGGCGCTGTCGCAGGCACGCTGAGTGACTGTAGCGGGCGCTCAGCCGGCATCCCAGGGGTGATCTCGGCTCCAAGATCTCCGCCCTGTGCGTACCCGTCCCTTCGAAGGCACTGCGTCCGGTCACTGATAGCGAGACGGCTGTCCGCCCTGGGCCGTGACGGTCCCACCTGGCACAGGTTGTAGATCGTTCCTTGTGCGGTCCAGGCGGTCCATGTGAGGCGCGTAAGCGCAGGTCAGGCCTTTGTGGTCCAGGCGCGTCGACGCTGTTGGTGGTAGGCGTGTGAGAGGTGGCGAGCCCCCGTCGGATTGTGCCGGCGGGGGCTCTGGGTGTGGCGGCGGGCTCGGCTGTGGGGAGTTCGATGCGGTCTTGTCGGGCTCCGGTTCGTCCACGTCGCTTCTGCTGCGAGGCAGGTGGTGACGACGCTGCGGTGCGTTCAGCGAGGGTGCCTTCTGCGGATGGGGAGGACGCTCAGGGCCATGACGGTGCCGTCGTCGTGGAAGGAAATCGGCCCGTTCCATCTGCCGGTTCCCTCAGTCTGCTGACGTGCTTGCGGTTGATCTTGCTCCCGCGGGAGCGGAGTTCGGCATGGACGCACGGGGCGCCATAGGTGGGGCGAGGGGCTCGCAGGATTGTCAGCAGGGGACCGCTGCCGGTCAGTTCGCCGCTGAGTCCTTAGCTTGGGGGTTTATCGCCAATCTCGTCAGCGGGATCGGCCGCACGGTAGCGGCCCATGCTCCTGGAGATCAGAATGGCGCCCAGAGGGGTCGTGCCATAGAGCACGGGGAAGTCTTTGCCGAATCTGGTGATGAGGAAGGCCAGCCCTGCGAGGGCGGTGATCAGGACGGGACGCCTGATGACGTGGCTGCAAACGATTCCCAGTCGGCGCCATGCCCGCGCTTCGGTGAGCCGTGTCCAGTCTGACGGTGACATGACGTCAGCGTAGTCGTGCAGCACTCGGCGATGCAGCTGCGTGTTCGTGAGGGCCGAGGCTCGGGGCGAAGGTGTGAGTCCTTGCCCCCCGGCCGGCAGGTTCTCAGGCCGCCGCCGCCTTGCGCTTGGCGGTGGTGCTGGTGAGACGGAAGGACTGGGTGCCGGTCTCGATGATGTGGGCTTCGAAGGTGAGCCGGTCGACGATGGCCTGGCGGAGTCGCTTGTCCGAGGGCAGCGTGGGTACAGCGAATCTATGCGGCCAGGGAAGACATCCTGCAGTGTCCGTGCCCACACCAGATTCTCGTGACGCATGCTGCTCGCCGACCTCATCGACTCGCTGACCGAACGGCCCGGCGCTATCGACCGGCTGATGCGGGAGACCTTCGACTCCATGGCCGCTAAACACAGTTGATGTGCGGGCGGTGCCCGGTCCCCGCCATGTACCGCCCGGGTCGTGCACATGCTGCGCTACGGGCAGGAGCCACAGGCCCCGGGGCGGCGGCGCCGTTGTTTCCGTGATGGAAATCGGGCGAACGACGGGGTGGATGACCCCCGGCACAAGATCTCGACCCTTAGCCAAGCGATCTTGACGGCCAACGGAGCAGGTCTGCCGCATGTGGGCGATTCCGTGCATGGATCCATTCGTGCTTCCGTGCGCCCCGCCGTATGGCCTCACTGCGCGGCGGTTCCGGGGAAGTAGTGGAGGCAGCGGGGCCGATCGGTCGGGTCGGCCCGGCGGCACCACCACACCCGGTGGGCCGAACGGAAGCGAGGAGTTGGACATGAGCGATCCATCGGCCCAGGATGTCGGTGAATGGTACGACCGCTTCGGAGGCCTGTATGGCCTGACCATGGGCGACAGCATGCACCTGGGCATGTGGACCGACGGCGTACGGACGCAGACGGGGGAGCCGACAGCCGACGAGATGTGGGAGGAACTCACCCGGGCCCAGGACTCCTGGACCGGCAGCCTCATCAACGAGGTCGGGCTGCTGCCGGGACAGCGGATGCTGGACGTCGGCTGCGGCACCGGCCGGCCCACCGTGCGAATCGGTGCCGAGTCGGGCGCGAGCGTGCTCGGCGTGACGGTCAGCGCCGCGCAGGTCCGGGCCGGCCGCGACCGCGCCTTGAAGGCGGGACTGTCAGACCGCGTCGCCTTCGAACAGGCGGACGCCATGGCCCTGCCCCAGGAGTCCGAGATCTTCGACGCCGCGTGGGCCATCGAGTCGTTCGCGCACTTCTCCGACCGCCCCGCCGCTATCCGCGAGGTTCGGCGGGTGCTGCGGCCCGGCGGCCGCTTCGTTCTCGCGGACTGCTACGAAGCCGAGCCCTTCACGCCCGAGGAAGTCCAGCTCTTCCAGGCTGCGTTCGCCCTCTCCCGCCTTCCCGCCGGACCCGAGGACTACTCCCGCATGCTCGGCGAGGCCGGCTTCACCATCCACGGCATCCGCGACATGTCCCGAGAGTTCAAGCCCACCTATGAGCTGATCCCGCGCCTGTTCGCCGCAAGGCGCGCCCAGATCGCGGAGCTGGTGGGCACCGCCGCGATGGCGCAGCTCGACACCGTCTACCCGAGCATCCTCGCCCTGTGCCGTGACAAGATGGGATACACCGTGATCAACGCCGTTAAGTCCCCCTGACACGGCCAGGCCCGCCCCGACTCTCCGGTTTCCGTCGTCCCCGCGTGATCTCAAGGCAACCAGGGAGCGCCAGGCCCTACCGACCTGTTGGTATGCCGGTCCGGTGTAGGGGCGGGGAAGTGGCGGGCGGGATGACCTGGGGCCTGGTCCTCACGGGGCTGGGGGCCACGGCCCATGCGATGGGCTTTGGACTTGAAGGAGCTGGCCGTGTACGGTCCGCTCGCCGGTGAGTTGAGCAGTGGGGGATGCGGCCATGGGTGAGGAAATCGAGGGGGCGGCCGAGAAGTTCGAACGTGCGGTGCAATGGCTGCGCCAGGAACTGTGGGCCGTCGCGGCCGCGGTCGCCCCCGGTGTCGAGCCGCGCGCCGAGGAGCGGACCAACGATCGGCGCACCGTAAGCGGGGCGATGGGCAAGCGGTTCTCGATGGCCCTGATACTGCCTGACACTCCCTACGCGACCGCAGTTGCGGTCGCGGCCGACGCGTTCGCCGCGGCGGGCTGGCGCGCCGAGACCGAGCAGGGATTCGGCGGTCGCCCTCTGCCCGTGGTAACACGCGACGGATGCAGGGCCGGTGTCAGCCACGCGGGCCGCGCTCTGCGGCTCTGGGGAGAGGTGCCCGTGGCGTGGATCCACGCCCGTTGGATACGTCCCCCACGCGTGGCCACCCCGGAATCGTTGAGGCCCGGCCACCGACTGTGCGTCATGTGTGAAGGCTGGGGCACATGCCGCACCTGTGAGGGTCTGGGCTTCGTGAACAGCCGGCAGTGCCCGGAGTGCGGACTCGGAATGGATTGTCCGGATTGTCAGGGCACCGGGCAGGAACGCGTACGAGGAGCGGGCAATGGCTGCTGATGTGGCCGGGGAACCGCGCCTCATGCTCGCCTCCGAGGAAACGGCCGCTGTCCCGTCGGGTCCATGGCGGGCGAGTGTGTGCGGCTTGGTGGTGGAAAACATCGACCGCTGCCTGAGCGGATCCCCGGCGAGCTGATCAGGGGCGGCACAGGCACGGGCCATTCGGTGATCCGTCCCAGGGAAAGTTGAGGTCCACTCGGCGGTTATCGCAACACAATCACGGGATGATCGGCAACCGGATCACCTGTCGCACCGCGGACGGCGTCCGCATACCCGGAACCTGGCGGTCCTTGCCGATGATCGGGTCGCCCTCCCAGTGGCCGGGCATGGCCCGGTCTTCGGCCTCGGCCGGACGTTCGCTGATCATCACCATCGGGGTGGCGAACCGTGGGATGCGCTGCTGGGCCTGGCGGCGGGGCTTGCGCCGCACCCGGCCCGTGCGCAGCGCCTTGGCCGGCTCACGGCGCGGTTCACCCCGGCCCTGGACGTGGAGGGCCTGATAGACGGTCTCGTGCGCCACGTGCATCTCCGGCCGGTCGGGGAACTGGGTCCGCAGAGCCTGGCAGATCTGCTCGGGACTCCACCGTGGGTCCAGGTGATGCTGGATGAAGTCCCTCAATCGTGGGTTCTGGCCGATCTTCCCCGGTTTGGGGCGGGGCCGGCGGGCGTCGCAGCGGGCCTGGGCGGCGTAGGGCCGGTAGACCCAGCGGGAGACTTCCCCGCGCAGCGGCATGCCGTTGCGGCGTGGCCACCGGCCACAGACCGCGGCCGAGGGTCCGGTGCGGTCGG
>NZ_JBHVFF010000243.1:0-13710 GCF_042801895.1 Streptomyces sp. NPDC057543
CGTCAGCTCTTGTATGCCTTGGCCGCGTCGGACTCCAGCTTCGCTTGAGTCCCCGCGATGTCCTTCGGGTTCTTCAGGAAGTCCTGGAGGGTCTTCCACTCGCCCTTTCCGGGCGTCCCGCCGAACGACTGCGGGGCCTGGTCCGACATGTCGAACCGGACGGCGTCACCGGCCGCGATCAACGCCTTCGCCATCGTGCGCTGCACCTCGTTCGGATACGCGGCGACGTCCAGGGCCTTGTTCGGCGAGATGAACCCGCCCTGTTCGGCCATGATCTTCGCCGCGTCGGTCGAGCCCAGCCAGGTCAGCAGGGCCTGGGCGCCCTTGCCGTCCTTCAGGGCCACCGCCGCGTCGCCACCCGTCACGACGGGGGACTCGGCGCCGACCGCCGGGAACGGGAACACCTTGGCGTCCGTCCCGATCTTCGCCTTCGTCTGCGCGATGTTGACGGCCACGAAGTCGCCCTCGTAGACCATCGCGGCCTTCGGCTGGTCACCGCCGGTGAAGGTCTGGGTGACCGAGGCCGGGAACTCCGTCTGCAGCGCGCCGTCCGCGCCGCCCGCGATCAGCGACGGCTTGCCGAAGAGCTGCGCGAGCGTGGTCAGCGCGTCCTTGACGGACGGGTCCGTCCACTTGATCTTGTGCTGGGCCAGCTGGTCGTACTTCTCCGGGCCGGCCTGCGAGAGATAGATGTTCTCGAACCAGTCGGTGAGCGTCCAGCCGTCCGCACCGCCGACCGAGACCGGGGTGACGCCGGAGGCGGACACCGTCTCGGCCGTCGCCAGGAACTCCTTCCAGGTCTTCGGCTCGGCCGCGCCCGCGTTCTCGAACGCCTTGGCGTTGTACCAGATCAGGGACTTGTTGGCGGCCTTGAAGTAGACGCCGTACTGGGTGCCGTCGACCGCGCCGAGGTCCTGCCAGACCTGCCCGTAGTTCTTGGCCAACTGGGCCTTGGCCTCGGCGCCGACGGGCTTGGCCCACTTCTTCTCGGCGGCCTGCCGGATCGCGCCGACCTGCGGGATCATCGCGACGTCCGGCGGCTGCCCGCCCGCGATCTTCGTACCGAGGAAGTTGACGATCGGGTCCTGCGCCGGGACGAAGGTGACCGTCGCCCCCGTGCGGCTCTCGAACTCCTTGAGGACCTTGACGAAGTTGGCCTGCTCGGCTCCGGTCCAGACCGCCGCGACCGAGAGCTTCTCACCGTTCAGTTTCGGCAGTGTGACGCTCGACGAGCTCCCCTTGTCGTTCCCGGGGCTCTTGTCCGGCTTGTCTTTTCCGCTGCCGCCGTCGCTGCAACCGGTGAGGGCCAGTGCTCCGATGGCGGTGAACACCATGGCGGCCCTGCTGATCCGAAGGGTTGTGCGCATCGCTGCCCCGTCTCTCACATCGTCGTGTGCGCACAGTCCTACGCTGGGTGTACGGGCGCCGCAATACCGCTTTAGGTGTCAACTCCTTGATCGTGATGGGCTCGTGACGTGTGATCAGTAGAAGCGCTGGTTTGGCACTCAGGAGTGGACGGGCCCGAACGGGGCTATCGGCTCGGCGTTCACCGAACGGGCCGCCCGCTCCAGCGCACTGGCCAGCAGCGCCAGGTCCGTCGGTCCGTTGCCCAGTTCGCGGACCGGGCGCCGGGCCGGCGGATCGCCCATCCGCTCCCACTCCAGCGGGACGACGGTGGGGCGCAGCGTCGCCGTACGCGGAATGCGCCCCGTCACCCGGCCGCCCTGGAACGGGGTCACCCGCCCGTCCGGATGGCCCAGCCTGCCGCGTCCGGGCGCCGGATCCTCCGGCGACGGCGGGACGACCGGTGCGTCGAGCACGATGCGCAGCCGGGCGCCGTGGGCCAGATCCGTGTCCTCCGTACGGTCCGGGCGGGCGGACGTCGCGACCAGGTGGACGCCGAGCCGGCCGCCTTCCCTGGCCACGGCCTCCAGGGCCCGTACGACGGAACCGGCGGCGGGCCGGCCCGGACTGCCGAGCGCCGGGGCGACCAGCGCGTCGAAGTCGTCGACGAGGACGACGAGCCGGGGCAGCGGGGACGGGCCGGGGTCCGTGGACCGCGCGGCGGGGCGCAGGCGGAGCGTCCCGCTCAGCGGGGATTCCACGTCGCCGCGCTGTTCCGCGGCGGTCGGCGGGCGCTGGCCGACCATCCGCTGCGCCACCTCGTGCCGGTGGTGCCACTCGGTGAAGTCGTACGGGCCGAGCAGCTCGGCGCGCCGCTTCAGCTCGCCGCCCAGCGCCTGCGCGAACTCCCGCATCCGTACCGGATCGGAGGCCACGAGGTGCGTGAACGCGTGCGGGAGCTCGGTGCACGGGCGCAGGCTCTCGCCGCGCTCGCCACCGGCGCCGTCGACCAGGAGGATGCCCAGCCGGTCGGGCCGGGCGGCGGCGGCCAGCGAGGCGGCGACGGCCCGCAGCAGCTCCGTACGTCCGCTGCCGGCCGGACCCTCGATGAGGAGATGGGGGCCCTCCGCCGACAGATCCACACTGACGGCGCCCCGGGGCCCGGCCCCGAGCACCACGACGGGGCGCCCGGCGGCCACGGCGGCGGTGCCTTCGGCGGGGGCGGGTGCGGTGCCGTCGGTGGGGGCGGACGCGGCGGGGGCGGGTGTGCCGGTGCTTGGGTCCGTGCCCGTGTTCGTGGCTGTGTTCGGGTCCACGGCGGCCCGCGCCGCGATCTGGGGCGTGTCGGTGCCACGCGGCCCGCTCACCCGGTTCGAGGTCCGTCCCGGCCCGGCCGAACGGAGACTGTCGGCGCCCTGGACATCGCCACCGCCCCAGGAACCGGACCCGGGAACGGTGCGGGAGCTCGGGGTGTCCCCGGGCGAGGCGCCGTAGCGCCCGCCACTGACGCGGGGCGCGGCCGTGCCGGGATACGGGGGGCGCCCGGAGCCATGGGTGGTGTCGCGGCCCTCGTCGCGCACGAGGCCGTAGCCTGCCGTGCCGACGTGCGTGGCGGTGTCGCTGCCGGGGTACGGGGGGCGGCCGGCGCCCGGGGCGTATCCACCCGGGCCGCTGCCCGTGCGCTGGGCGCCCACGCGGGGAGCCGCACCGCGCGGGTACTCCGTACGGCCCGATCTGCGGGAGGCCGCGTCGGCCGCGTCCGTACCGCCGCCCCCCGGCCCGCCGCCCCCCGGCCCGCCGGCCCAGCGGCCCGAACCGCGGACGGTGGCGCCGGGCTGGTCATCGGCCGTGGACGCCCAGCGGGCCATCAGCGAGGCGGGGGTGGCACGGGCCAGTCCCAGCTCGTCCAGCAGCCGGGCCGTCGTCGGGAGCGCGGCCGACACCGGCCGGCCGTGGGCCGTCACCGAACCTTCCGTGCGCAGCGGGGCCAGCGCCCGGCCGAACCGTTCGGCCCAGTGCGCCGACACCGCGTCCACGGTCGCGACCGTGCCCCGGCCCGCGGCCCGGCCGTCCGCCGTACGCAGCAGTCGCAGGGCCGTCGCCACGTCGCCGCTCAGCATCGCCACCGCCCCGCACTCCCGGAACGCGATCGACGCGTGGCAGGCGGCCTCGTACGTCGCCGCGACCGGTGACGTGGGTGTGGCGGCCGGGGTCTCGGCCAGACAGATCAGATGGATCCCCGCGGCGGCGCCCGCGGCGGCCAGCCGGGCGGTGTTCTCGCGCAGCACCGCCGAGCCGGGGTCGCCGTCGACGATCAGCACGGTGTACGGGCCCGCGTACCGGGCGGCGGCCTCGGCGACCGTGTCCCGGTCCAGGCTCGCCCAGCCGGGCCCGAGCGGCCCCTCGTCCAGTCGGCGCACCAGCTCCGTCGTACGGGCGAGGGCCTGCTCGCGGTCGTAGGCGAGGAGCAGCCGGCAGTCCTGGCCGTGCATCGGGCGCACGTGCGGCAGCCAGCCGAGCCAGGCCCACTCGCGTCTGCGCTCGTCCGCGCCGCGGGCGCGGTCCGTGCTGATCAGCACGATCTCCAGATCGGCGGGGGAGTGCAGCGCGGCGAGCTGCGCGACCGCCGAGCGGGCGAGTCCGGCCAGCCGGGTCCGCGGCCCGGCGAGCCCGAGGGAGCCGGCCTCCCGCAGCCCCACGGTCACCGGCACCGCGGGCAGCTCGGCCCGGTCCGTCGTCCCCAGACGCACCACGAGCGCCTCCGGGTGCGCGGCGTCGCGCTCCCAGAGCCGGGGACCGGGGCCGAGCGCGGTCAGCAGCACGGCCGCGGGGTCCGGCCAGGCACTCCCCGCGGGCGTCACCGGGGCGGCGGCAGGGAAGGGCGGCCCGCCGGCGCCCGCCTCGTCGGGTGTCGCCTCATGGACCGGCTCGCCCTTGTTGCCCGCGAGTCTGCGCGCCCAGGCGCCTATTCCGCCGCGTCGGGGTGTGTCGTCGCCCGGGAAGGGGGCCGGGCGCCCGGCGGCGGAGTGGCGGCGGGTGTCGGCGGGCCCGTCGTCGCCGCTGCCGTACGGGTCGGGGCCGCCGGGTTCTTCGTGCGGGGCGGGGCCGGAGCCGGGGGCGACGGCCGGTGCGTAGCCATGGCCGGCGCCGTGCTCCTCGGCGAAGCCGTCTTCGGCGGCGGAGGCGCCCGCCGTACCGGACACCCGCAGATGCCCCTCGCCGTCCGGGGCCGTCGACAGCGTCGGCGTACGCGCGCCGGAGGTCAGCCGGAGCGTCGACTCGCCGAGCCGCAGCAGCGCACCGGGCTGCAGGCGGACCGGACGGTCACGGACCTCGGCGCCGTCGAGCAGGGTGCCGTTGGTGGAGCCCAGGTCAGCCACCGAGACCAGGCCGTCCGCGGAGACCGTCACGGCGCAGTGCAGCC
Organism: Streptomyces sp. NPDC057543; assembly: GCF_042801895.1. Lineage (NCBI taxonomy): Bacteria > Bacillati > Actinomycetota > Actinomycetes > Kitasatosporales > Streptomycetaceae > Streptomyces > Streptomyces sp. NPDC057543. The sequence continues at coordinate 4,769 of NZ_JBHVFF010000243.1, forward strand.
GGGACACGTCGGGGTCGTCGAGCGGGACGTCCGCGTCGGCGGAGCGGCCGATCCGGACCCGGCCGCCGTGCAGCAGGTGGACCCCGCCCGCGTCGGGCCCCGCGACCACGTGCAGCTGCGCCGGGACGGCGTCGTCCGCCGCCTCGTCCTCGCCCGGGACCTGGAGCGAGAGCACCGCTCCGTCGACCAGCGGGGGCTCACCCAGCGCGCACCGCTGCGCGTCGAGCCGCTCACGCCCGGCGAACAGCACCACCGCGCCGCTGCCGAGCGAGCCGTCGGGCCCGGAGACGGCCGCGGCCAGCGGGGACGCCACGGTGGCGAGCGCGGTCCCCGACGGAGCGGTGACCAGCACGTCGCAGGCGCGCGCCGGGGTCTGGCCGCTGCGCGGCGCGAGGACGGTCAGCCGGATCTGCATCGCCGTCAGCGGTCCCTTCTGCGCGGGGTGCCGGGCAGGGGAAACGGCCTGTGATTCCCCCCACCCGACACGGACGCGTCGTCCGGTACAGGTTCGTCACGCACCGCAAGGCTCCCTACCCCACAGTCCGTGCTGGAGGCATCCTCGCACCTGCCACTGACAACCCGCCCGCGGGTCACCGCTAAGTGATCTTGAAACGTCTGCTGTGCGCCCATACGTGCCTGCTTGGAAGGTTCTTCCCCACTAGCCGGAGGGTTCTTCCCTACCTGCCGGAGGGTACTTCCGTGGCTCCATACCTGCCGGAAAGCCCCTGCCGTGCCTGCCGGGACGCTCTTCCGTAACGCCGGAACCGTTCCGGGAGGGCGTCCGGCACGATTCGTCGCACATGCGTGCGGCAACCATCCGCCCGGTGTGAGCGTCTTGTTCCGCAACCGGCCGTCACCTCCCCGGAAGGAGCCGGCCACGGCGGACGAGGGCCGCGAGGAGAGCGCCCCGATCTCGCCGGTCACCCCACCAGGGTCTTTCATTCGGACTCGGGCCGGATCACGCCGGGGCACGCGAGCCCGGCATGATCCAAACGAAAGGCCCTAGAGTGGGCCGGAACTCCCGGGCGGATCCGGGAGTACCGCAGACACCACGATCGCAGGGAGCGCATGACGTGCGGCCGGTAGGCAGCAAGTACCTGCTCGAGGAGCCGCTGGGACGCGGCGCCACGGGCACCGTCTGGCGTGCCCGCCAGCGGGAGACCGCAGGCTCCGAGGCGGCCGTCGCCGGCCAGCCCGGCGAGACCGTGGCGATCAAGGTCCTGAAGGAGGAGCTCGCCAACGACGCGGACGTCGTGATGCGGTTCCTGCGCGAGCGCTCGGTGCTGCTCCGGCTCACCCACGAGAACATCGTGCGCACCCGCGACCTGGTCGTCGAGGGTGACCTCCTCGCCCTCGTCATGGACCTGATCGACGGCCCCGACCTGCACCGCTACCTCCGTGAGAACGGCCCGCTCACCCCGGTCGCCGCCGCGCTGCTCACCGCGCAGATCGCGGACGCGCTCGCCGCCAGCCACGCCGACGGCGTCGTCCACCGCGACCTGAAGCCCGCCAACGTCCTGCTCGACGAGCGCGACGGCCAGATGCACCCGATGCTCACCGACTTCGGCATCGCGCGCCTGGCCGACTCCCCGGGGCTCACCCGGACCCACGAGTTCGTCGGCACGCCCGCCTACGTGGCACCCGAGTCCGCCGAGGGCCGCCCGCAGACCTCCGCCGTCGACATCTACGGCGCGGGCATTCTGCTGTACGAACTGGTCACCGGCCGCCCGCCGTTCTCCGGCGGCACCGCCCTCGAAGTCCTGCACCGGCACCTCAGCGAGGAACCCCGCCGCCCCACCACCGTCCCGGCGCCGTTGTGGACGGTGATAGAGCGCTGCCTGAGCAAGGACCCGGACCAGCGGCCCAGCGCCGAGAACCTGGCCCGCGGACTGCGCACCGTCGCGGCCGGCATCGGCGTGCACGCCACCGCCGCCCAGATCGCGGCGGCCGACGGCGTGGGCGCCCTGCTCGCACCCGACCCCGCGCCCGCAGCCGTGCCGCAGACCCCCGGCGCGGCCGACCCGACGCAGGTGCTGCCGAGCAACGCCGGCTCGTACGATCCGAACGCCGCGACCAGCGTCATGCAGCACGCCCCCGGCCCCGGCCAGGGCGCCGGCGGGCACGCCGACCCGACCTCGGTCATGCCGCCCGTACCGCCGCACCCGGACGGCCCTGCGCAGCCCGACGGGCCGCACCCCTGGCAGTCCCAGCTCCAGGCGGCCCGTGACCGCAACGAGCAGACGCAGGTCCAGTACCTCGACCCCGGGCAGGACCCGCTGCGCCGCCGCCCCCAGCGGTCCCAGCCCCAGCAGCCGCAGCAGCCCCAGCGACGCCAGCAGCCGCCGCAGCATCAGCAGTACCCCCAGCCCCAGCAGCAGTACCAGCCGCAACCTCAGCACCAGCCACAACAGCAGTACCAGCGCCAGCAGTACGCGCCGCCGCAGCAGCCGCCGCCCCAGCAGCCGGCCCCGCGACAGCCCCGCGAGCCGAGGCAGCGCAGCGCCAACCCGATGCGGATTCCCGGCCTCGGCTGCCTCAAGGGCTGTCTGTTCACCCTGATCCTGCTGTTCGTCGCGGGCTGGCTGATCTGGGAACTGACGCCGCTGCAGGACTGGATCGGCCAGGGCAAGAGCTACTGGCAGGCCATCAGCGACACCGTCTCCACAGTGACCGACTGGGTCTCGAAACTGGGCGGAAGCAGCGGGCCCTGAGCGGCCGACGCCTCATCAACTCTGTAGCTATATCGACTTCTGCGGGCGAGTTTCCACGCATATCACCCGCAGAAGTGAAGGTTGGCGCCATCCCGGGCACTCAACACCCCGATCGACGCGTAACTTTGTCGATCGGGGGTCATGAGCGACGGTCCATCGCCAGCCGCTGAGGGAGCAGTCTTGGCACGGAATATCGGCAGCCGGTACACCGCCCACCAGATCCTGGGGCGCGGCAGCGCCGGCACGGTGTGGCTCGGCGACGGGCCCGAGGGCCCGGTGGCCATCAAGCTCCTCCGCGAGGACCTCGCGTCCGACCAGGAGCTCGTGGGCCGCTTCGTCCAGGAGCGCACGGCCCTGCTCGGCCTGGACCACCCGCGTGTGGTCGGCGTCCGCGACCTCGTGGTCGACGGCAACGACCTGGCGCTGGTCATGAACCTGGTTCGCGGCACGGACCTGCGCACCCGCCTCGACCGTGAACGCCGGCTCGCACCCGAGGCCGCCGTCGCGATCATCGCGGACGTCGCCGACGGCCTGGCCGCCGCCCACGCCGCCGGAGTGGTCCACCGCGACGTCAAGCCGGAGAACATCCTGCTCGACATGGAGGGCCCGCTCGGCCCCGGCGGCTCGCACCCGGCGCTGCTCACCGACTTCGGTGTGGCCAAGCTGATCGACACCCCGCGCCGCACCAAGGCCAGCAAGATCATCGGTACGCCCGACTACCTCGCCCCCGAGATAGTCGAGGGCCTCCCGCCCCGCGCCGCCGTCGACATCTACGCCCTCGCCACGGTCCTGTACGAGCTCCTGGCCGGCTTCACGCCCTTCGGCGGCGGACACCCCGGCGCGGTCCTGCGCCGCCACGTCACGGAGACCGTCGTCCCTCTCCCGGGCATCCCCGAGGAGCTCTGGCAGCTCCTCGTCCAGTGCCTGGCCAAAGCCCCGGCCTCCCGGCTGCGCGCCTCCGAGCTCGCGGCCCGGCTGCGCGAGCAGCTCCCGCAGCTGGCCGGCATCCCGCCGCTGGACGTGGACGAACCGGACACCGAACCGGAACCGCAGACGTACGACGAGCAGCAGTACAGCCCGGCGCCCGAGGAGCCCCGCCGCCGCGGCGCGGTCCCCCTGGTGCCCGGCTCGTCCACCGACTCCAACCGCGACACCCACACGAGCATGCGCGTCCCGGCCCCCGATGAGCTGTCCGGCGGCCCCCGGGGCACGGCCAGGGCCCCGCGTTCCCCGGGCCGGCCCCGCCCCGGCTCGGCCCGCAACAAGTCCGCGGCCGTCCGCAAGCGCCGCCTGACCCTGGGCGCCGCGGCGCTGGTGCTCGTGGTGGCCCTCGTTGTGGGCGGCTGGCTGGCGCTGGGCGGCGACGGCACGGACGTGCCCACGCAGGACACGAAGAACTCGGCACCGGGAACCCCCTGAGCCGGGGCCCGGAGGTGGTTCCCCGGCGGCTCGCGGCCCCGGGGAATCCCAGGGAGGCACCCGTCGCCGTACGGTCCGGGCAGGCGCCGGACACCCGGTCACCGGGTCGTGATCATGCGGCCCGAGGAACGTCCGTGCCGACAGCCGTTACGCTGGACCCGTGGCAGTCGTCGATATTTCCGAAGAGCTGAAGTCCCTCTCCTCGACCATGGGGTCGATCGAGGCCGTCCTGGACCTGGATGCGCTGAGGGCGGACATCGCCGCGCTCGAGGAGCAGGCGGCAGCGCCTTCCCTCTGGGACGACCCGGAGGCGGCGCAGAAGATCACCAGCAAGCTTTCGCACCTCCAGGCCGAGGTCCGCAAGACCGAGGCGCTCCGCGGCCGGATCGACGATCTCGAAATCCTCTTCGAGCTCGCCCAGGACGAGGGCGACGCCGATGCCCTCGCCGAGGCCGAGTCCGAGCTGGAGTCGGTCAGGAAGGCGCTGGACGAGATGGAGGTCCGTACCCTCCTCTCCGGCGAGTACGACGCCCGCGAGGCCCTGGTCAACATCCGCGCCGAGGCCGGTGGCGTGGACGCCGCCGACTTCGCCGAGAAGCTCCAGCGCATGTACATCCGCTGGGCCGAGCGGCATGGCTACAAGACCGAGGTCTACGAGACGTCGTACGCGGAAGAGGCCGGCATCAAGTCGACCACCTTCGCCGTCCAGGTGCCGTACGCCTACGGCACGCTCTCCGTCGAGCAGGGCACCCACCGGCTCGTCCGGATCTCGCCCTTCGACAACCAGGGCCGCCGTCAGACGTCCTTCGCGGGTGTCGAGGTGCTGCCCGTGGTCGAGCAGACCGACCACATCGAGATCGACGAGTCCGAGCTGCGCGTCGACGTGTACCGCTCGTCGGGCCCCGGCGGCCAGGGCGTCAACACCACGGACTCCGCGGTGCGCCTGACCCACCTCCCGACCGGCATCGTCGTCTCCTGCCAGAACGAGCGCTCGCAGATCCAGAACAAGGCGTCCGCGATGAACGTCCTCCAGGCGAAGCTCCTTGAGCGCCGCCGTCAGGAGGAGCAGGCCAAGATGGACGCCCTCAAGGGCGACGGCGGCAACTCCTGGGGCAACCAGATGCGGTCGTACGTCCTGCACCCGTACCAGATGGTCAAGGACCTGCGTACGGAGTTCGAGATGGGCAACCCGGAAGCGGTCTTCAACGGCGAGATCGACGGCTTCCTGGAGGCGGGCATCCGCTGGCGCAAGCAGCGGGAGAAGTAGGCCGGCGGGCCGACGCGGCCTGTTCCCTGTTCTTTGAACGGCGGTGCCGGAATCCTCACGGGGTTCCGGCACCGCCGTTCTCGTTGCGGACGCGTACGGCGTGGCGCGCTCAAGGGAGTTGAGGGGGGCGAGTTGCGGAGGTGGCGTGGTGAGTGCGTCACAGTCGTGATTCCGAATGGAGACCAACTCCCATCAAAACGCCGCAGATTGCACGGAACGGCCTTGACGTAGTCCTTAACTCTGGACAGGGTGCTAGGGCAGCGTGCGTATGTCTGGGACGGGTGTGAACGGGGGCGGGCGGCATGACCACGGCTCTATGTGGCGCCGTTCGGAGCGAACCCCGCCGAGCCGGGGCCCGCATATGGCTGCTCCACTGACGAGAACAGCTACTGGGGGTAGCAGCACATGACGAAGAAGACGCGAGTCCGCGTCGCGCGGATAGCCGCAGGTGCGGTGATTGCCGCGGGTGCCTCGCTCACCGCCGCCGGTGCGGCGTCCGCCGTCGGCATCGGTGTCAACGTCGCGGGTGTTCAGGTTGGCGTCCAGTTGGGCGACGACGGCGAACCGTGCAGCCCGGCCGACCCGCGATGCGAGACCGGCGGTACTGAGTCCGGTGGTAACGAAACCGGTGGTAACGAGACCGGTGGCAATGAGACCGGTGGTAACGAGACCGGCGGCAATGAGACCGGTGGTAACGAGACCGGTGGTAACGAGACCGGTGGTAACGAGACCGGTGGTAACGAGACCGGTGGTAACGAGACCGGTGGCAATGAGACCGGTGGTAACGAGACCGGTGGTAACGAGACCGGTGGTAACGAGACCGGTGGCAATGAGACCGGTGGTAACGAGACCGGCGGTCACGGCAACGGCGGCAACCAGTCCGGCGGTAACGGAAACGGTGGCAACCAGTCCGGCGGTAACGGAAACGGTGGCAACCAGTCCGGCGGTAACGGCAACGGTGGCAACCAGTCCGGCGGTAACGGCAACGGCGGCAACGGTTCCTCCGGTACCTCCGGCAACGGTGGTACCACCGGTAACGCCTCCGCCGGCTCCGTGACCGGTGGCAGCGACGCCGACAACTGCACCGTCGACCTCGACGGCGCGAAGTGCGCGGACAACACCACCCCCGACTCGGCCGGTAACCAGCCGGTCGAGCAGGGCAAGGGCAAGGACGAGCTCGCCGAGACCGGTGCCGCCGAGACCACGTTCCTGCTGGTCGGCGCCGCGACGATGATTGCCGGAGGCATCGGCTTCCGGATCCTGCCGCGCCTCATGAACGGCCGTACGGTCGCCTGACGGCCCACTGACGGCACAAGGTACGCAGAGGGGCCCGGGACGCCTGCTACAGGCATCCCGGGCCCCTCTGCGTACACGTACACGCTCTCGCAGGCGGACGGACGGGCTCTCCCCGCCGCTACGCGGTCTGGTGGGCCAGCAGTGCCAGCGCGCCCAGCAGCACCACCAGCAGGGCCACCAGCGTCACGGGGCTCAGTCCCGCGAAGATTCCCTGCTCCTGTTCGTGCTGCAGCCGCTCACGGCTTGCCCGGCACACGGGGCAGCGGCCCTCATTCACGGGCGCCGCGCAGTTTGCGCACACCAATCGGTCATAGGTCATGCGCTTTCCTCCTCCCGCGCGGCGGAGCCGCATATGCCTTCTCTCCGCACAACGCTCATGGGAACGCGTCCGTTCCCCTACCACTGTGCCAGCTCGCGCGGATTTCGGCGCGGCCCGCCGGACACCGCCCGTTCCGTGGCACTTCGGCCCCGCTTCCAGCCCGTGCCGTTCCGCCATAAATCACCCATCCCAGGACGTGCGCCTGCACGCGTCAGTCCGGTTCGCGTATGGTCACGCACACCTACTCCCGGCCGACCGTGGTGCATCCGTGATCCGATTCGACAACGTCTCCAAGACCTACCCGAAGCAGAGCCGTCCCGCTCTACGGGATGTGTCGCTCGATATCGAGAAGGGCGAGTTCGTCTTCCTGGTGGGCTCCTCCGGCTCCGGCAAGTCCACCTTCATGCGTCTCATCCTCCGCGAAGAGCGCGCCAGTCAGGGCATGGTCCACGTCCTGGGCAAGGACCTCGCGCGCCTGTCCAACTGGAAGGTGCCGCACATGCGCCGCCAGCTGGGCACGGTTTTCCAGGACTTCAGACTTCTCCCCAACAAGACCGTTGCGGAGAACGTGGCGTTTGCGCAGGAGGTCATCGGCAAGCCGCGCGGCGAGATCCGCAAGGCGGTGCCGCAGGTCCTCGACCTGGTCGGCCTCGGCGGTAAAGAGGACCGGAGGCCCGGTGAGCTCTCCGGTGGTGAGCAGCAGCGCGTGGCGATCGCGCGGGCGTTCGTGAACCGTCCCATGCTGCTGATCGCGGACGAGCCGACCGGCAACCTCGACCCGCAGACCTCCGTCGGCATCATGAAGCTGCTGGACCGGATCAACCGGACCGGCACCACCGTGATCATGGCGACCCACGACCAGAACATCGTCGACCAGATGCGCAAGCGCGTCATCGAGCTGGAGCAGGGCCGTCTCGTACGCGACCAGGCCCGCGGCGTCTACGGCTACCAGCACTGAGCATCGAGCACTGAAAGGACGCCATGCGCGCCCAGTTCGTCCTGTCGGAGATCGGCGTCGGCCTCCGTCGCAACCTCACGATGACCTTCGCCGTCGTCGTCTCCGTCGCCCTCTCGCTCGCCCTGTTCGGCGGCGCGCTGCTCATGCGCGAGCAGGTCAGCACGATGAAGGACTACTGGTACGACAAGGTCAACGTCTCGATCTTCCTGTGCAGCAAGAGTGATGTGACCTCGACGCCCAAGTGCGCCAAGGGTGCGGTCACCGCCGATCAGAAGAAGCAGATCGAGGGCGACCTCAAGAAGATGGACGCCGTCGACACGGTCACCTACGAGTCGGCCGACCAGGCGTACAAGCACTACCAGGAGCAGTTCGGCGACTCGCCCATGGCGAGCAACATCACGCCGGACCAGATGCAGGAGTCGTTCCGGGTCAAGCTCCACGACCCGAAGAAGTACAAGGTCGTCGCCACCGCCTTCGCCGGCCGGGACGGGGTGCAGTCCGTCCAGGACCAGAGATCCATCCTGGACAACCTCTTCGGGCTGATGAACGGCATGAATGTGGCCGCCCTCTTCGTGATGGCGCTGATGCTGGTCATCGCACTTATGCTGATCGTGAACACGGTTCGGGTGTCCGCGTTCAGCCGGCGGCGCGAAACGGGCATCATGCGGCTCGTCGGCGCCTCCGGGTTCTACATCCAGATGCCGTTCATCATGGAGGCCGCGTTCGCCGGTCTCATCGGTGGCGTGCTCGCCTGCGTGATGCTGCTGGCCGGCCGGTACTTCCTGATCGATGGCGGTCTGGCGCTGCAGAGCAAGCTGAACCTGATCGACTTCATCGGCTGGGACGCGGTCTTCACCAAGCTGCCCCTGGTCCTGGCGATCGGCCTGCTGATGCCCGCCGTTGCCGCTCTCTTCGCGTTGCGCAAGTACCTGAAGGTGTGACAAGCGCCCTTGTGGCGCACGGCCAACCGGC
>NZ_JBHVFF010000244.1:0-13624 GCF_042801895.1 Streptomyces sp. NPDC057543
GTACGGGCAACCGGCCCGTACCGCCCCTCCCCATGCGCGGCGCCGCTACTTCACGGCGAGCACCAGGCTGTCCGACGGGGACGCCCAGACGGCGCGCGCCTCACCGAACCCGGCCTCGCGCAGGGTCTCGACGTGCCACCGCACGGACGGCATGTCGCCGTCCGCGTGCTCGCCGTAGATCGTGTACCGCTCGGCGGTCGGCCCGGCGAGGACCGGGTCCTTCGCGGCGAGGGCCCACCAGTCCGCCCAGTCGAGAGCGCCCGCGGCCTTGGCACGGTCCATGGCCGCGTGCCGGTGGGCGCGCTCGGCCGCGTTGATACGGGGCGTCTCGGTGTCGATCATGTGGTCGGCGTTCATGAACACGCCGCCGTCCCTGACGAGTCCGCCGATCCGCCGGTAGAGCGCGGTGAGCGGTTCGGTGTGCAGCCAGTGCAGGGCGGTGGCGGTGAGGACCGCGTCGTACGACTCGTACGGCAACTGCCCTGCCCAGTCGGGGTCCTTGAGGTCGGCGGTGACGAAGGTGACGCGCTCGTCGCCGTCGAAGTGGCCGCGAGCGATGGCGAGCAGCGCCGGGTCGAGGTCGACGCCCGTGCTGGTGGCCTCGGGGAACCGCTTGAGGATCCGGTCCGTAATACTTCCCGTACCGCATGCGAGATCGAGCACTCTCGGCCTGGGCCCCACCACGGCCTCGACCATGTCCAGCATCACCCGGAACCGTTCCTCACGGTCGGGCATGTACCACTCCTGCTGACGGTCCCAGCTCTCCTGCCAGGCCGCCCAATCGGTGCCTGTCGATGTCTCCGTCACGAGGAACCTCCCATGTAATACCCTGGAACAGGAAAAGCCCATTACATCGTTTGCTGCATCACTTTAGACCGACGCGGTAAGGACTACAAGTGGAACTGGCCTATTACTCGGACTACGCCGTGCGTCTGGTCAACACCGAGGAGCCGACCCGTAACAAGGACTGCCTCACCTCCGTCGAGGCGGTACGTGAGCTGTTCGGCCTCAACCAACAGGCGGCCCGGCGGGCGACCGACGCGGACGTGACCCGCTTCCGGTCCGTACGGGCACGGCTGCGCGCGGTCTTCGAGGCGGCCGACGGCGGTGACGAGACGCTCGCCGTCGACCTGCTCAACTCACTGCTGCTGGAGTTCCCGGTCAGCCCGCAGATCTCCGGGCACGACTTCCGCGACGAGGACGGCAAGCCGGACTGGCACATGCACCTGGCCGACCACCCGTCGAACGCGACGGCCGGATACGCCGCCATCGCGGCGATGGGCCTCGCCTTCCACCTCACCTCGTACGGGGTGGACCGGCTCGGCCTGTGCGAGGCGGCGCCATGCCGTAACGCCTACCTCGACACCTCGACCAATCGCTCCCGCCGCTACTGCTCGGACCGCTGCGCGACCCGCGCCAACGTGGCCGCCTACCGGGCCCGCAAGCGCCTGGAGACGGAACGCGCCGCGGACACCGGCCGCAGCGCGGAGACCACCCAGGTCACCACACCCCACACCGACCGCTGATCCTTCTTCAGCGGCCGGTAGCGCGCCCGGACCCTGGCCAGTACGAGCTCCTCCGGCACCGTCCCGTAATCCGTGCTGTCGCCGCCGGCGAAGATGTTGTCGGCCAGCACCCACCAGCCGCCCCGGCGGCGTTCGGCGGCCCGCTTGACGACCAGCAGATCCTGCTGGAACGGATGGCGCAGAATCACCACGTCCCCGGGGCGCACCGTCGCCCCGTACTGCACGAGCAGCCAGTCCCCGTGATGGAGCGTGGGCACCATCGACGGCCCGGTCACCTCCACCACCTGGAACCGCACGCGCCCGGCCAGCCCTCGCCCCCGCTGCTCCTGCGTCAGCTCAGGCACCTCCGGCACCTCCCGCATCTCTCCGGCACCTCCCCGGTCCGTCCAGTACACCGTCCCGTACAGCGTTCCGTACATTCGGCCACCGGACTCATCCTCACCCTGGACTTTTGGCCTAAGCCCATGGGGGCAGCCGCTAAAACCCGTCACTCACGGAGTAATGTCCCACCTGAGAAGACGATCACGAGGAAGGACAGCTCAATGCTTTCCCGCCTGTTTGCCCCCAAGGTGAAGGTCAGCGCCCACTGCGACCTGCCCTGCGGCGTGTACGACCCGGCCCAGGCCCGCATCGAGGCGGAGTCCGTCAAGGCCGTCCAGGAGAAGTACCAGGCCAACGAGGACCCGCACTTCCGGGCCCGCGCGGTGGTCATCAAGGAGCAGCGCGCCGAGCTCGCCAAGCACCACGTCTCGGTGCTGTGGAGCGACTACTTCAAGCCGCCGCACTTCGAGAAGTACCCGGAGCTGCACCAGCTGGTCAACGACGCCCTGAAGGCGCTGTCGGCCGCGAAGGCCTCCACGGACCCGGCGACGGGCCAGAAGGCGCTGGACTACATCGCTCAGATCGACAAGATCTTCTGGGAGACCAAGAAGGCTTGATCGGCCCGCTGTTCGGTTTCCGACTGGACGCCAGGTCAGAGCGGCAACGAGAGAGGCCCGACCGCTTCGAGCGATCGGGCCTCTCCTTGCTTCCGAGATCCTTTGGGAGACGATTGGGAGACGGGGTCAGGAAGAGCGCCTCTCCCGCCACCTCGCCGCCTCGTCCACCCCGTTGATCAACGACTTCTCCCACACCTCCTGCAGGCCCCGAGCGATGCCAAGCTCCATCTCCGGTGACGTATGCGAGTACGTCCCCTCAACGCCCCGCAGCTTGTGGTCCATCCGCTCCTCGACCGCACCCCGCGAGTGTCCCCGCTCGTCCAGCCCTACCTTGTGCCCGTGGCGCAGGCCGTGCGGCACCGTCTCGGCAATGCCTTCCACGGCCGGCAGCGCGGGCTGAGCGGGGCGCCCCTTCCTGGAGGGCTCCCCGTCCTGCCCTTCGACGATCGGATAGAACCGGCCGTAGAACTGATCGTCGCCCCGGAGCGGTCGCCCGCGCTGCGGCGGGAACACAGGGCACTCGTGGCTGTTCGCGGCGAGGAACGGCGGCAGGATCGGCGTGCGGTACGTGCCGCACTTCGGCGGGATCGGCGTGAAGCCCTTGGCCGGCTTCAGCTTCTGGCCGGCGCGCAACCGGTCCCCGACCGTGAGACCGTTCGCGTCGGCGATGTCCGCGGCCCGCTTCGGATCGGCATGTCACTGGAAACCGGAGGGTGCGGGCGTTCTCGGCAAGGAGCCGCGCGTGTCGGGGCGTTGGCCATACGTACTCGTCTCCGGTCTCGACGGGGACGTGCCGGCCGCGCTTGCGCTGGGATCCTGCGGGCAGAGGGTTGGAGGGGATGAGCTTCTCGTCGACCGGGTCATCGAGGAGCATGCGCATGAGGCCCTCGATGGCGTCGACGTAGTCCGAACCGGCCAAGCCCGCCGTGGCCGAGATGTTCACCGCGCTCATCGCTGTCGACTCCGCCGGGCACACCGAGTGGCTCCTGAAGAACACCTCGATCAGCGTCCAGGGGCGCAACCGCACCCGGGCCAGATCGCGTTCGACAGCCCGGCCGTACCGCGCGTCGGCCGCCGGGGCCGGCCGTACCGCGCGTCGGCCCCCTCCGCGTTCCCGTGACAGGTCGGGACCGGACCGGGGCGGGAGGCAGTCCGGGAGTTGGGACCCGTGGTCGGCTGCGGAGCCAGGCGGACTGCGCGGTTCCGTAGCGGTCGGCGTAGGGTCGACGCCCGGCATGGGCCGCGTGTTCACCCGGCACAAGCCCGCACGGTCCGACCGCATCTCCGGCACCGCCATGACCCTGTTGGTGCTCGGCGGGCCCGGATGTCCGTTCGGCAGGGCGCCGCCGATACCCCGCAAAATGTGATCGATGAGTTTCCGGGACGGGATCAGTCGGTATGGGTGGACATGCGCACACGACCGGCATGCGCTCACGACAGGAGACAGCGATGACCACCGAGGGCTTCACCACATGTCTGTGGTTCGACGGCCAGGCCGAGGAGGCGGCGGAGTACTACCTCTCGGTCTTCAAGAACTCCCGGCTCGGCAGGATCGGCCGCTACACCGAAGCGGGTCCCGGGCCTGCCGGGTCGGCGATGGCGGTCGAGTTCGAGATCAACGGCCAGAAGTTCGTCGGGCTGAACGGCGGGCCGCAGTTCACGTTCAACGAATCCATCTCGTTCCAGATCCACTGCTCGGACCAGGACGAGGTGGACTACTACTGGAACCGTCTCATCGACGGGGGCGAAGAGGGGCCCTGCGGCTGGCTGAAGGACAGGTACGGCGTCTCCTGGCAGGTCGTCCCGGAGGCGCTGATCGATCTGATCGGCGACCCGGACGCCCAGAAGGCAGCCCGGACCACCGCGGCGATGATGACCATGAAGAAGCTGGACATCGCCGCGCTGCGGAAAGTGCACGACGAGGGCTGACACCGGAGAGACGCCGGACGGAGGCCGATCCGTCCGGCGCGCGTCCACGTCATCCGTCCGGCCGTCCGCGTCGTCTGCGGGTGAGCCCGTTCATACCGCCGTGCGCCGCCCTCGCGCGGCGCGGGCCGAGGAACACCCCGGCGGAGCAAGGTGCGGTGCTGCGGTGGGTGGTCAGCCGACCGGGTGGGCGCGCAGACGCGCCGCCCACGGATGGCCGGCGCCCTGGGCCAGGGTGATCGTCTCGGTCAGCCAGGCACGCTGGTCCGCGGTGAGGACCGGCAGCGCCGTCGCGAAGTCCTGCTCGTCCTTGGGACGCGGGGACTTGGCCTTGTACAGGAGTTGCACCTCCGGGGTGAGGTACGGGACGCCGTCCCTCGAGACCCGGCCGAGCCGGTCGAGCGGGAGGCGGATGCGGGGGTCGCGGCGGAACAGCCAGTCGGTGCCCTCCGCGTCGTCGAACATGAGCTGGATGCGCCAGGGTTCGGCGGGGCCGGGACGGCACCAGACGTCGTGGACGTACGGCGGCAGGACCTCGCCGGGGAGCCAGCGGCGCAGGGTGCCGGGCGGATCGGCGGCCCACCATTCCCAGTCCGCCAGGATCTGCTGGGCCGTGAGCTGGTCGCGGCGCAGCAGGAGTACGTCGATGTCGCCGTGGTCCCGGAAGGTGTGGCCCACGGCGAGTTCGACCGCGTATCCGCCGGCGATCCACCAGGGGGCGCGCAGCGGCTCGAAGAGGCGGGCGGCCTCTTCGAGCGGGGGTGGGTCCCAGGGGCCCCAGGGGGTTTCCGTGCGCATCGGTTTGCCGGCTCCCTTTCTCGCCTCGTCCCTCCTCCTCCGGGATCGGCCGGCGGGAGGTCAGTCCGTCTTGAGCAGGAGGTCAGTCCGTCCTGAGCAGATGACGGTAGCTGTCCGGATGCTCCCTCAGATATGTGGCCAGGCTCGTCGCCGGATGCCCGGTGAGGTTCGGTACGGCGTCCGAGACCGTGGACATCTCGCCGGTGGCGATGGCCTCGTACGACGTCACCCAGCCGGCCACCTCCCAGTCCTCCGCACCGTAGTGCGCCCGTGAGGCGTAGGCCTCCTCGCGGGTCTCCGGTACGTAGGTGACGGTCCGGCCGGTGGCCCTGCTGAGCTCCTCGGCCGCTTCGGCGAGGGTGAACGCCTCGGGGCCCGTGAGGTCGTACGTGGCCCCGTCGTGGCGCATGCTGTCGGTCTCGGTGTCGGCCAGCAGCACGGCGGTCGCGGCGTCCGCGATGTCCTCGTGCGCCACCGCCGCCACCCGGCCGTCGCCGCCCGGACCGCGCAGCACCCCGTCGACGCCGGTCATCGCCGGGATCCCGGCGAGGTACAGGCTGTCGCGCAGGAAGGTGTAGCGGACCTCGGCGACCCGGATGTGCGCCTCGGTGTGCCAGTGGTCCCGGGCGAAGGTGAACGTGGCCTCCGGCGCCGCTCCGAGGAAGGCGAGGTAGACGATCCGCTCGACACCCGCGGCGACCGCCGCGTCCACGGCCGTCGTGTGCTGGCGTACCCGGTCGGGGCTCTCGTGCGCCGAGACGAGGAACAGGGTGTGCGCACCGGCGAGGGCACTGCGCATGGCCTCCCCGTCGCCGTAGGGGGCGGGCGGTGCGGCGACGGCGCCGGGCAGCTCCGGCAGCCGGGACGGGTCGCGGCCCAGGAGTCTCACGGGTACTCCGGCGCGCACGAGGCGCTGTGCCACGCGGCCGCCGACCGCACCGCCGGCGCCGGTGACGGCGACGATCGGGGCGGCCGGGTCCGTCGGGCCCGTGGGGGGTGCCGGATTCATGCGGGGTCGCCTTCCTCACTCGGCCAGGGACGCACCTCCACGACCGCGTCCACCGGGACGGGTCCGTAGATGTGCGGGAACTCCTCGCCGCCGGGCGCGACGGGCTCGTACCGAACGGGGACCGGGAGCCGGGCGGGATCGATGACGAGGACCACCAGATCCTGGTCAGGTGCCCCGGCCCGGCTCCCGGCGCCGTACAGCATCTCGGCCACGCCGTCGAGCTGGTGCGGCAGCGAGCAGTGGATGAAGCCCTCTTCGTGCAGGGTGCGGCCGCGGGTGGACATCTCGTACGTCCCGATCCCGCGGGCCGCCTCCCACAAGGGGCCTTCGGTGAGGTGCAGCAACAGTTCGGCCATGGGCCAACGCTAGCCGCGCCGACGCGTCCTACGGGCCACCAGCGTGGCCGCCGATCCGGCGGCGCGCAGAACGCCGACAATCCGATGCTGCGCCACGCCGGGTTCAGCCCGATACGCCGGGACACCCGGGGGTCGTGTCGGGGTACAGCGTGCGCGCGGGCCGGCGCGTCAGGCCGTTTCCGCGAGCAGGCGGGCCTCCACCCGTGGGTCCAGGCCGACCGGGGGGCGGTCGGGCCGATGCGGCGCTTCGCCGCCCAGTTCCGCCAGCCATGTCCAGGTGTCCGCGACCGTCTCCTCCACCGGTCGGCAGCGCAGCCCGGCCGCGTACGCCTTGCTGACGTCACCCTGGTGCATGGTGTCGTACAGCTCACCCGGCGGCAGCCAGACCGGCAGATCGCTCCAGGGCTCCACACCCGCCGCGAGGATCACCTCGGTGGGGATCCAGCGGAGCACGGCGTCGGAACCTGTGACGCGTACGCAGGCATCGAGCAGCTGCCCCATCGTGGCGTGCCCCGGACGACTGACCAGGTTGTACGGCCCGTACAGCCCGCCGCGCGCGGCGTCCAGGAGCCAGTTCGCCACGTCACGGGCGTCGATGTACTGGAGTTTCAGATCCGGTGTGCCCGGGGCCGGTACGGCCCCTCCGCGGGCGATTCGCGAGAGCCACCAGGGCAGCCTGCCGACGTTCTCCCAGGGGCCCAGGATCAGTCCCGCGCGGGCGAGGAGCGCCCGGTCGCCGAAGGCGTCGAGTGCGGCCAGTTCGCCACCGCGTTTGGCGAGGGGGTACGGGACGTCCCCGCCCGCGTCGGGCGAGGCACCGGCCACCAGCGGGCCGTCCTCGGGCAGGCCGGCCGGGGCCGGGTAGTCGTACACGGAGCGGCTGGAGACGTACGTGTACCGCCCGGCCCGGCCGACCAGCAGACGGGCCGCGTCCCGGACGGCTGTGGGGGCGCCGCTCCAGGTGTCGACGACCAGGTCCCAGGCGTACGCATCCGCGCGGCGGCCGGCGGCTGCGGCTGCCGCTTCGGCCAGTACGGCAAGGCCTTCGCCGGTGGTGCGGTCGCCGAGGAGTTCCGTAACGCCCGGCGGGGGCGCGTGGTGGCCGCGGTGGAACACCGTGACCTCCCAGCCACGGGCGAGCGCCGCCTCGGTGACGGCGCGACCGACGAATTCCGTACCACCCAGCATCAGAAGCCTCATGGGGCCGACTCTGCCCGAGGGACGACCGGGCCGGTACCGGTCCTCGCTCTCGGCGTAAGAGAGCGGCGGCCCTCGCTCTCGGCGCGAGAGGACGGCGGCCCCGACTCGTTCGCCGGACAGCCGGATGCCGGCCCCTCACGGCGTGCGGGCGAGCGGGCTGCGGTTGCGCAGCAGCCACTGGTGGTACCCGGCCGCCCGCTGGGCCGCCTCCCGGTAGGCCGCCTCCAGTTCCCCGTACACCGTCGCCATGTCGGCACCCGGCCGGGACACCAGCAGCAGCCGGACGGCGAGGGGGTCGTCGCGCAGCGGCCGGATCGCCATGTCGTCGCGCGGCCCCGAGGTGGGCTGGCACGGGGCGACCGCCTCGCCGAGCACGACGAGGGAGGCGGCGGTGAGGTAGTCGCCGTGCAGAACGGTCGGCGCGAGCCCGGCCTCGCCGAACACCCGGCGCAGCCCGTCCCATTCGCCGTCCACCGTGGGGTCGATCATCCACCGGTCGGCGGCCAGATCGCCGAGGTCGACCACGGGCCGCTCGGCGGCCGGATGGTCCCTGGCCATCGAGATGAACTGCGGTTCACGGTCCAGGAGTACGCGCTGCGACAGTCCCTCCGGTACGGCCAGCGGACAGCCCTCGACCTCGTGCACGAAGGCGACGTCGAGGCCGCCCGTCTCGACCGTCCGCAGCAGTGCGCGGGCCGATACGTCGACCCGTAGCGAGATGTCCGTATCGGGCAGCCTGAGTCGCAGCCTGCGCAGCCAGCCGCCGATGACCCGGCTGGCGGTGGAGCCGATGCGCAGCCGGGGGCCGGAGGCGCGGACAGCTTCGGCCTCCTCCTTCGCGTCGCTGATCAGGGCGGCCATTCCGTCGACCAGTGGGCGCGCCCGGCCGAGTACGGCGCGGCCGAGCAACGTCGGGCGGCAGCCGGTCCGTTCGCGGCAGAACAACTCGGCACCCAGGGCGTTCTCGATCCGCCGCAGCTGGGTGGTCAGGGAGGGCTGACTCACGCCCAGCCTGCGGGCGGCTCGGTGCAGGCTGCCGGTGTCGGCGATGGCGCAGAGCGCCCTGAGGTGCCTCACCTCAAGCTCCATACCGTCGAGCGTAGGGCGGCGGGCAGCCGTCGCACCAGACGTCACAACCCCATCAAAGAACGTGAATTCACCGGGAGTTGACGGAGGCGTCGAACGCCGTGCGGGAGGGCGATAGGGCGGTGCTATCGCCGGTTGACATCATCCGCGACGCCTTTCGCTCCCCGACACTCTCTCCGTACCGCACCCCGTCCGAGTCCGCTGACCGGACGGGTTCATCGGACAGGCAATCGGTAGGAGACCCCCCATGAGACACCCCAGGACCGTCATGTCGGCCGTGGTCGGCCTCGGCTTCGGACTCGCGGCAGCACTGGGCACCGCACCCGCCATCGCCTCCTCTCCCGCACCCGCCGCACCACCCGCCGCCACCTCGCAGGCGCACGCGGGCTACACGTCCCACTCCGGGTCGCACGAGAGCGCCGCCGCCAACAAGGCGTTCTTCGAGGCTGTCGCCAAGTCCGTCGCCGAGAAGCGGGCGGCGAACCCGGGCACCCGGTCGGTCACCATCGTCTACAGCACCGCCAACGCGCCGAGCTTCCGCACCCAGATAGCCAACAGTGCGCAGATCTGGAACAGCTCGGTCTCCAACGTCCGGCTGCAGGAAGGCTCGAACGCCGACTTCGCCTACTACGAGGGCAACGACCCGAGCGGTTCGTACGCCAGCACCGACGGGCACGGCAACGGATACATCTTCCTCGACTACGCACAGAACCGGCAGTACGACTCGACCCGCGTCACCGCGCACGAGACCGGTCATGTGCTCGGCCTTCCGGACCACTACTCCGGTCCGTGCAGCGAGCTGATGTCGGGGGGCGGCCCCGGCCCGTCGTGCACCAACCCGTACCCCAACGCGAGTGAGCGCAGCCAGGTGAACTACCTGTGGCAGAACGGTTTCGCGGCAGCACTGGCAGGCAACGCCTCCTGACCGCACTCCCACCGCTCAGCAGCACCGGGGGGCCACCTCGTAGGACGGGGTGGCCCCTTGCGCCTTTGACGGGCGGCTCGGCGCCCGCCGCACCGGGTCCGGGACGGCCCGCGCCGGCCTACGAGCTGCCCAGTGCGGCACGGACGAGGGCCAGCAGTTCGTCCTCCGTCAGCCCCAGCTCGCGCGCGTCCGCGACCACCTCGCGTACGCGCTCCTGCAGCCGGGCCCGGTGCGGGGACGCGCCGCCGGTGACGACCGCGCCGCGCCCCCGGCGCAGCTCGATCAGCCCCTCCTCGCGCAGCTGCTGGTAACCGCGCAGCACCGTATGGACGTTGACCCCGAGGGACTCGGCAAGCATGCGGGCTGCGGGCAGACGCTCGCCCGGCACCACCGCCCCCTCGGCGACAGCGCGGCGCACGGACGCCGCGATCTGATCACCGAGCGGCACGGTGGAGGTGGGATCGACCCGGAAGAGCATGGTCAGCGCTCCGCCTGTCGCCGGTCGATCAGGGTGTTGAGGAGCGCGGCCCCGGTCGCCGAGTCGTCGACGGTCACCGCGAACACCCGGCCGCCGGCCAGTGTGGCCACGATTCCCTCACCGGAGCGGATCATGAGACCGCTCCGTCCCGGGCGGATCCGGTAGCCCCAGCCGCCGTACTCCGCAAGGGGGTTGATGTCGCGGCTGGTCGCGGCCTCGATCCGGTCGAGCGGCACCCTGAGGCGCGGCCAGGGGAGCATCCCCGAGATGGTGATGCCGCGCCGGTCCACCACGACGTACGGCCGGGCGAACACGGCCAGCAGCACACCGAGGATCAGCGGAGGCGACGCGGCCACCCAGCCCGAGCCGAACAGCAGCACCACCCCGACGGCCACGAGCACGAGGGCGATCAGCGGCCGCCACCAGCCCCCGGCGCTGCGCGCCCATCCGGCGACCTCCCCGTCGGCGAGCGAGATCCGCGCTCCGTCACCGGCCTGCCCGATCGCGGCCGGCTGCTCCGGTACGGGACCGAGCGCGGCCAGGACCAGCCCCAGCCCTGCGGCGAGCACGGCGACGCCCAGGGCGACGGCGAGCTGCCACATCGGGAGCGACGCACCTTGCGTCTCCCCCTTCACGACGTCACCGGCATCCACGTTGGCGAGCAGCACGGCGGCCATCATCCAGCCGAGGAATCCGGCGAAGGCATACCCACCGGCGATCAACCAGCGGTAGGCCCGCCCGAAGAACTTCCCCCGCACCACCGTGAGGGCCCACAGCACACCGGTCACAGAGAACAGCAGGACGTTGGCCACGGCGTACCACACCTGACCCATGTGCCCGTTCGCCCGGCCATCGGCCTGGAAGTGGCTGGCCAGTTGTTCGGGGAGCCGGTCCCGGAAGACGGCGAGCAGCACCAGATCGGCAACGAGCGCGAGCAGGAACGGCAGGGCGGCGAGGGTGGCTCTGCCCAGGTTCTTACGCATCATGAAAACCTCCATTGTTTGCATGCTAGTAGAACAATGGAGTTACGGCAAAGCCTTGTCTGCGTGCTGGTGCCTGGCCGGCCGGTCAGTCGGCCGGCCGGCCAGGCATCGGCGCGCATGCCTATGCGGGCCTGCTGCGCCTGTCGGGCCGACCGGCTAGTAGGGGCTGCCCCGTAATCCCTGGTGGATCAGCGCGCGGCGTCAGATGCGGTGCATCGCAAGGCGGAGGGGCGCTCGCATACTGGCTGTATTCGGGCGTTCCGACAACGCGGCGAGGTGCCGTAGCTGTCGTCGTGCGCCCGCCAGGGACTACGGGACAGCCCTTAGGCCTGCATGGCCAATTGAGCCTGCACGGCCGGCTGCACAACGCTCCGGCCGGGCCGGGAAGGTCAGGCCAGTTCCAGCGGGAACGCGCCCCGATGCCCCGTACCGGCACCTTGGTCCGGACGCGGTTCGTACTCGCGGCAGCTCCAGACCTCCTGAACGAATCCGGTCCGCCGGTCCCACAGGTCCAGGACATCGCCCTCACCCGCCGCCCCGCGGTAGGCGTCCTTGGCGCCCCGGAAGCACGCGAGGCCGCCGGAAAGGCCACGGCCGGGGGCCGGGAAGTAGTCGGAGAAGGCGCAGGCGATGCAGGTCTGGAGACGCACCCCCGGTGGCAGGACGCGCTGGATCGTGGCGAGCGCGGAGGCGAAGTCGCTCTCGGCCCGGTGGGATCCGTACGCGGCCCCGCCGAACTGCAGCTCCAGGTACAGATACGGATCGGGACGGCGCAGCGACAACAGGCAGCTGAGCGTGGCCTGATGAACGGCTCCGTCCCAGAGGACCGGGAGCGGCAGGTCCCACTCCAGGACGCAGTCGCCCAACGCGCCGTCCACCAGGGCGAACAGGCCGTCGGCCGGCGGTGTGCCGGCCACCGGGGCGAGACCGTCGAAGCTTGCGCCCTCGAAGTCGATGCCCCTGATCCGGAGGCGGAGTTGCTGTCCATCGGTGGTGAGGATGACGGCGTCGGAACCCTGTCGGTCCCGGTACCACCCTGCCCATGACTCATCTGTCATGGGCACGGACTGTAGCCCGTGCCCATGACAGTCGCTCTGCCGCCCTCCTTTTCGCCTCACGAGCCTTGTGACCTCGGCACCTTGCCCCGGTCTCCCTTCTCCGCCCCCTTCGTCGTCATCGGCTCTGCGCTCGCTTCCGAGTGACCCCCTCCGATGCCACCGGGTGTGCCGCTTCCTCCTTTCCGCGCTCAGTGCGTCCGGCGGGTGACGAACTCCGCCAGGGTCAGGAGGTCGCCCGCCGGGGCCAGGTCGGGGACCGCCCTGGACAGGTGGTGGACCGCGCGTGCCATCCGGTCCGCCGCGCAGACCTGTGCCCAGTCCCGGCCGCCGGCCCGGTCGACGGCATCGGCGGCGCGGCTCACCTCACCAGGGCCGTTCATGGCTCCCCGGTAGAGCGCGGCGAGTTCGGCCGCCGCCGGAGTGCCGGAGGTCAGCGCCGCGACCACGGGCAGGGACTTCTTGTGGGCGACGAGATCCGCCCCCACCGGCTTCCCGGTCTGTGCCGGATCCCCCCAGATGCCGATCAGATCGTCGATGAGCTGGAAGGCGAGGCCCGCCTCCCGGCCGAATCCGTCCATCGAGCCGACCGTCCGCTCCCCCGCGCCGGCGTACAGCGCTCCCAGTGCGCAGGCGCAGCCGAGCAGGGCGCCCGTCTTGGCGGTGGCCATGGTCAGGCATTCGTCGAGCGAGACCTCGTCCGGATCGCGGTCCTCGAAGGCGCAGTCCGCCTGTTGGCCCGCGCAGAGTTCGATGACACAGGTCGAGAGCCGTGCCGAAGCGCGGGCCGCGGCCGGGCCGGTGTCCTCGGCCAGCAGTCGCTGGGCGAGGGCAAGCATGGCGTCGCCGGCGATGACCGCGTCCGGGATGCCGAAGACCGCCCAGGCCGTGGGCCGGTGCCGACGGGTCCGGTCCTCGTCGATGACGTCGTCGTGCAGCAGGGTGAAATTGTGGACCAGCTCCACGGCGACGGCCGCCCGTACCGCCTGTCGCGGGTCGCCGCCCAGCGCGCGGGCGGCGGCGAGGACGAGGGCGGGCCTGATCGCCTTGCCCGCCTGTCCCGACGACGGGGTGCCGTCGGCCTGCTGCCAGCCGAAGTGGTACATCGCGACGCGGCGGATCGATCCGGGCAAGGAGTCGACGGCGGCGCGCAGTTCGGGATCGACGAGGGTCCGGGTCTGTTCCAGGAGGGCCGGGGCCTCATGGCCCCTGGTCACGAGGGCGGCCGGGTCGTCGTCACCCGGGGCCCTGGGTGTCGGTGAATGGAGTGCGTGGTGGGTCTTCACTGGGGCGTCCTCCCGATGCCGCCCCGGGCACGGCTGCCCGGTGGCGGAGGTTGACGGG
>NZ_JBHVFF010000245.1:0-13623 GCF_042801895.1 Streptomyces sp. NPDC057543
TCGCCCCGGAGTTGCTCGATCTCCCCCAAGTCCACACGAGCATCATGCCTGACCCAACATCCAAGATCAAATCAACCTAACGAAGTACTACTAGGCACATGACACCTCTCAGGAAACACAGGCCGGGCGCCGCGCCTAGCCTTGACCACGTGCGTGCAGTCTCCTACATCCGTCAGTCAAAACGTCGTGAAGACGATTCGCAGGCGTCGCCCGTGGCGCAGCGCGACCGATGCACGTCACTCATTAGCCCGAAGGGGTGGAACGACGCGGGCCACTTCGAGGACGTCGGCAAGTCCGGGTGGGACCCGAGCATCCACCGCCCCGGGCTCGAGGAGATGATGACCGCCGTACGTGGCGGACACGTGGACGCGGTGGTCGTCTTCTCGCTGTCCCGCCTCACTCGCCGTGGCGCGCTGGAAGCCATGCGGATCATCGACGAGTTTGAGTCGCACGGTGTACGGCTGGTCAGCGTCGAAGAGCCGTACCTCGACACGTCCACCCCGGTCGGCGTCGGAATCCTCGCCGTCATCGCGGGTCTGGCGCAGCAGGAATCCGACATGAAGTCGGCCTACGTCTCCGCCTCGAAGGACGGACACTCTCCGGCGGGCTGGTAGCCACGTGTCCGGCGTCGCCCCGTACGGCTTCACCACGGAGCGGGGAACCAGCGGGAAGCTGTCGGTCATCCGGCTCGTTCCGGACCCCGTAGAGGCCACTCACGTTTGTGACATGGCCAAGTGGGCGGCAGACGGCCTGTCCGCCTCGCAGATCGCCAAACGGCTCAACGAAGAGGGTGTTCCGACCAAGGCCGAATCCTTGGGAGAGGCGGGGACAAAGCGGCTTGCCGCGCGGCGTGCGTCGGCGCGGTCGGGGCGCCAGGCCGTGGTCGCGGGCAAAGGCACGAGCGGGACGCGGATGGCCGGGGATACCGACTCGGACGGGCCGGCCGCAGTCCGGGAGGTTGCCGAACAGCCCCGGGATCCCGCAAGCAGTCCACCGATGCCGAGCGGGTAGTGCATGCCGGCCGAGTGGTTGTCGCATGCGTTGCCCCGTTGGTGCGGGGTCCTCATCCGCGGGAACTCGGACCCGTACAGATTTCGATGGTCAGGCATGAATAGCTTCATCATCTTCCATTCACCCGGGCGTGACTGCCAGCATCGGCGCACCGCCACCCCGTGAGGGAGAAAACCGATGAATCATCCCCGTTCTCTGCGCTGTCTGGCAGCCCTGGCCGTGGTGGCTCTCGCGGCCACCGCGTGTGGACGCTCCGGCCAGGGCGACGCCCCGTCCGGCAGTTCCTCGCAGGCCGCCGCCGGCCGGACCGCAGCCGAGCTGCTCCCCGCGCAGTACCGGCAAAAGGGTGTGCTCCGGGTGGCCACCGCTGTGGGATATCCGCCGATGGAGATGTACGAGCCCGGAACCACCCGGCTCACAGGTGTCGACCCCGACCTGGCCAAGGCCATCGCCGAGCGGCTGAAGCTGAAGCTCGAACTCACCAACGCCGCCTTCGACGGGCTGATCCCCGGTCTGGAGTCCGGACGCTTCGACCTGGTCATGTCGTCCATGACGGACAGTGCCCAGCGGCGCCGGGCGGTCGACTTCGTCGACTACTTCCGCACCGGCGGCGTCATCATGACGAAGAAGGGCAACCCGCAGGGCATCAAGTCCCTCACGGACCTGTGCGCAAAGACCGTCGTCCTCGCCAAGGGCAGCTCGAACCTCCACATCGGCGAGGAACAGAACGCCAAGTGCGGCAAGAAGATGCGGATCTCGCAGAGCGAGGACGCGCCGACCGGGCTGCTGCAACTGGACAGCGGACGCGCGGTCGCGACCATCGTCGACTATCCCGTCGCCAGGATGTTCACCAAGAAGAGCAGCGCGTACGAGGTCCTGCCGACGCAGTACGGCACCGCCCCCTGGGGCATCGCGGCCTCCAAGAGCCAGGGCGGACTGCGCGACGCCGTCCGCAAGGCCCTGCAGGAACTCATCGACAACGGCCGCTACCGGAAGATCCTCGACACCTGGGGAGTCGGCGACAGCGCCGTGCCCGAGGCCACCGTCAACGACGGGCAGTGAGTACGAACATGACTCACCCGAAGATGCCCGACGCCGCCCTCGGCGGCACACCGGCAGCCACCACCGCCGCCGTGCCGCCGCAGGACGACCTCTCCCTCCACGTGACCCGGCGCCCCCGTCCCGGGCGCTGGCTGGCGGTCCTCGCCGCCGCACTGTTCGCGGCGTGGCTCGCCTACACCGTCATCGTCAATCCCAACCTGCACTGGGACATCGTCGCCAAGTACCAGTTCGACGGTGTGATCCTCAAGGGCCTCGGGGTGACCATTCAGCTCACGCTCCTCTCGATGGCTCTCGGCATCGCCATCGGGGTACTCGTCGCGGTGATGCAGCTCTCCGACAGTCCGGTCCTGCGTCTCACCGCCGGTGCCTACACCTGGTTCTTCCGGGGCACCCCCCTGCTGGTCCAGCTCATCTTCTGGTTCAACCTGGCCCTGTTGTTCCCGGTGATCAGCATCGGTGTCCCGTTCGACGGCCCGAAACTCATCAGCTGGCAGTCCAACCAGGTCATCACCGGCTTCGTGGCGGCCCTGCTCGGCCTCTCCATCAACGAGGGCGCCTACATGGCCGAGATCGTGCGGGCCGGCATCCAGAGCGTGGACCCCGGCCAGCGCGAGGCGGGAGCGTCCATCGGCATGTCGAACCGTCAGATCCTGTCCCGGATCACCCTTCCGCAGGCGATGAGAGTCATCATCCCGCCCTTCGGCAACCAGTTCATCTCCATGCTCAAGACGACCTCGCTGGTCTCGGTCATCGCGGGCGCCGATCTGATGACCGTCTCCCAGCACCTCTACCTCGCCAATTTCGAGGTGGTGGCGCTGCTGCTGGTCGCTTCCCTCTGGTACCTGGTACTCACCACGATCGCGAGCATCGGCCAGCACGCCGTCGAACGCCGCTACAGCCCGGGCGCCGCCCCGCCGCTGCGGCACAGAGTCCTGACGAATCTCGTACCCGGGCGTGACAGGAAGGAGGCGGCGGCATGAACGAAGGAGGCGGCGGCATGAACGAGACGATCCTCAGGGCCCGCGGGGTCCGTAAACGATTCGGTGACACCGAGGTACTGAAGGGCATCGACCTCGATGTCCGCAGCGGTGAGGTGCTGTGTGTCATAGGCCCCTCCGGCTCCGGGAAGTCGACGCTGCTGCGCTGCTTCAATCACCTCGAACAGATCGACGCGGGGCGGGTGTGGATGGACGGTGAGCTGATCGGCTACGAGCAGCACGGCCCGTCCGGGCGCGTCCTGCGCGAGCGGCGCCCCCGTGACATCCGACGCCAGCGCGAGCGGATCGGCATGGTCTTCCAGCGGTTCCACCTCTTCCCGCACCGCACGGCGGTGCAGAACGTGATGGAGGGGCCCGTCGCCGTCAAGGGGCTCTCCCGCGCACAGGCCCAGAAGCAGGCCCGGAAGCTGCTGGACCACGTCGGTCTCGCGGACCGGGCGGACCACTACCCGCAGCAGCTCTCCGGCGGGCAGCAGCAGCGCGTGGCGATCGCCCGTGCACTGGCCATGGAGCCGGCACTCATGCTCTTCGACGAACCCACCTCCGCTCTCGATCCCGAACTCGTCGGCGAGGTCCTGGGCGTCATGCGCGACCTGGCCCGCAGCGGTATGACGATGGTCGTGGTCACCCACGAGATGGGCTTCGCCCGCGAGGTCGCCGACCGCGTCCTGTTCATGGACCAGGGCGCCGTCGTCGAAGCCGGCAGCCCGGAACTCCTGTTCACCGACCCGCGGCACGAGCGCACGCGCGCCTTCCTGTCGACGGTGCTGTGATGGGCCGCCCCATGGATCTGCTGCTGCGCGGCGGCACGCTGGTCGACGGAACCGGCACGCCCGCCAGGGACGCGGACATCGCGGTGGTGGACGGACGGGTCGCCCTGCTTCCCGCCGGCACCCCGGCCGCGGCGGCCGAGACGCTGGATGTGACCGGCCAGGTCATCACCCCCGGCTTCATCGACGTGCACACGCACTCCGACGCCCTCGCGGCACCCCACGGAGCCGACGGCACCGCGGACCCGCTCGACGACCTCCGCCTCGCACCACTGCTCCAGGGCGTCACCACGGAAATCTGCGGCAACTGCGGGACGAGCCTGTTCCCTTCGCTCCCACAACGGCTGCCTTCACTCGCCGAGCATCTCAGAGTGACGTTCGGACTCGGACCTGTACGACCCGCAACCGACTTCGACGCATTCGCCGCCGGACAGGACCCCGCCCTGCGCCGCACCCACATCGCCTCGCTCGTCGGCCACGGCACGCTGCGCGCCGGGGTGATGGGCTTCGAGGCCCGCCCGCCCCGGCCCGACGAACTGAACACCATGTGCACGCTGCTCGACCGGGCGCTCGGCCAGGGCGCGGCCGGCCTGTCCACCGGACTGATCTACCCTCCCGGCACCTACGCCGACACCGAGGAGATCGTCGCACTCGCCAAAGTCGCCGCCCGCCACGGCAAGCCCTACGTCACCCATCTGCGCGACGAGATGTCACAGGTGGAGACCGCCCTGGAAGAAGCCCTGGAGATCGCGGTGCGCTCCGGTGCCCCGCTGCAGATCTCCCATCACAAGACCGCCGGCCGGCACGCCTGGGGCGCCACGCTACGCACCCTGCCCCGGCTGGAACGGGCCCGAGCCGAAGGCGTGGACGTGCTGTGCGACGTCTACCCGTACACCGCGGGCAGCACCGTCCTGCACGCCATGCTGCCCCCCTGGACGAGCGAGGGCGGCGTCGGTGCCCTGCTGGAACGCCTGCGCCGGGCCGATACGCGCGACCGGATCCGGACAGACATCGCCCAGGGCGTCAAGGGATGGGAGAACACCGTCGGCAACGGTGGCTGGGACCTCATCACCGTGGCCGCCGCACAGACACACCCGCAGGCCGAGGGCCGCAGCATCGCCGACCTCGCCGCCGCGCACGGCGGCGACCCGGTCGACTACGCGTGCGACCTGCTGCTGGCCGAGCAGGGCGAGGTGACCATCATCAGCCACTCCATGCGCGAGGACGACGTCCGGCGGGTGCTCGCCAGCCCGCTGTCGATGATCGGCTCGGACGGAGTCCCCAAACCCGGCCGCCCGCACCCTCGCTGGGCGGGAAGTTTCGCCCGCGTACTCGGCCATTACAGCCGCGACCGGCAGCTGATCCGGCTGGAGAACGCGGTGCACAAGATGACCGGCCTGCCGGCCCGGCGGTTCGGGCTCACCGGCCGCGGCGTGGTCCGCGACGGCGCCCTCGCCGATCTGGTCGTCCTCGACCCGGCCTCGGTACGTGACACCGCCACCTTCGACCGACCGCTGCTGCCCCCCGAAGGCATCGATACCGTCGTGGTGGCAGGACGGGTCGCGGTAAGGGGCGGCTGCCCGACCGCGGCACGGGCGGGAGAAGTGGTGAGGATCCGATGAGTCTGGCCCAAGTGGCCGCGGCGGCGCGGCGCTCGGCAGCGCTGCCGCTCACCCTGGCCGTCACCGCCGTCGACATCGACGGCGGCGAGACGGCGGGGACCGACGAGTGCACCGTGCTGCCGGTCGCGTCCGCCTCGAAACTGCTGCTGCTCGCCGAGGTCTCACGCCGACTGGACACCAGGGAACTGCTCCCCGACCACCCCGTCGAACTCCTCGACGACGACATGACGGACGGCACCGGCCTGCTGCGCCGGATGAGCAGGCGCGGCTGGACCGTCGAGGACCTGGCCTGGCTGACCGCTTCGGTCAGCGACAACACCGCCACCAACGCGCTCCTGCGCCTGGTGGGCCGCGAGTCCACGGCCCGGCTGGCACAGGAACTCGGGCTCGACCACCTCACACTGCACGACAAGGTCCGTGACACCCGGGGCCCCGATGTGCCGCCCGTCTTCGCCACCGGCACCGCACGGGACCTGGCACGGCTGGTGACACATGCCGTACGCGGCACGATGAGCTCCCCGGCGGCCTCCGCACGGTTGCTGGAATGGATGCGCGCCAACACCGACCACGGCCTGGTCCCCGCCCTGGTGGACCACGACCCGTACGCCCCCGGCTTCCCGAACCCCTCGCCCGACGGCCTTCTGGTGGCCAACAAGACCGGCACCGACACCGGGGTCCGCGCCGACGCCGGTGTCATCGTCGGTGCGCGCCGGCTGGCGTACGCGGTGGTGGCCCACTGGGACCCGGCGCTGGGCCCCAGCACGGAGCGGGCCGCGGTGCACGCCATCCGGGACGTCGGCCGCACCCTCGCGGCCTGTGCCCGACGCCGCGCCGCCCAATGAGAGCCGACACCCCGCCGGTCAGGACCACTGCATCTCCAGCAGCGACCGGATCTCCTCGGCGGCCGACCGCAGCTCCGCGAGGAAGATCCGCAGCAGCGGGTTGCGGTTGGTGGGCCGGGTGGCGACCCCGATCCGCCGGTGCAGTCGAGGATGGTCCAGCCGGCAGACGTGCACCCCCGTGGTGTCGCCGAGCCCGAGAGCCGGGACGAGCGCGATACCCATGCCCGCGCGGGCCAGGTTGATCGTGACCTGGTAGTGATCGCTGCGGCAGCGGACCCGCGGCCGGAACCCCTCGGCCGCACACGCGCGTTCCAGGACCGGTTCGCCACTGTGACCACCACGCGTACCGATCCAGCTCTCCCCCTCCAAAGAGGCGAGCCGGACCGCGCTGCGCCGACCGAGCCGGTGCCGCAACGGGAGGACCACCAACTGCGGCTCCTCGAAGAACATCTCCACGTCCACGGCCGCGTGCCGGCACCAGGGGTCCAGCGGATGCTCGAAGACGACCGCCCCATCCAGCCGGCCCGCCTCCAGATCGGGCACCAGCTCGTGCGGCTGCCCCAGGATCAGCTCCACCTCGACCTTGGGCCGCTCGGCCGCGAAGACCGACAGCGCCCGAGGAAGCAGCTCCAGGCCCGACGAAGCGAAGAAGCCCAGCCGCAGTACCCCGGCGTCCCCTTCGGAGTGCGCCCGAAGATCGTCCTGTGCGACAGCCATCAGGTCGGCGACGGCCTGTGCGTGCTCGGCCAGCCGCACACCGGCCGCCGTCAACCGCAGGCTCTGCGGCTGACGTTCCACCAACGCCACCGCGAGTTCCTGCTCCAGCCGGGCGAGTTGATGCGAGACGGCGGACGGGCTCAGATGCAGCGCCTGGGCCGCGGCCACGATGGTGCCCGTGCGGGCTATTTCCAGCAGGACGAGCAGTCGGGCACTGTTCAGCATCGGGTCAGGTTAGGCCGTGCCGACGCACTGCGCCGCCCCGGCATCCGACCGTACGGTCGCCGACGGCGCGACGGGCCCGGCGGGCTCGTCCACGTCCAGGCGCAGCAGGTCCTCCTCGGTCTCCCTGCGCACCACGGTGCGGACACGGCCCTCGGACACGAAGACGACAGCGGGACGCGGCAGCTTGTTGTAGTTGGACGCCATGGCATATCCGTATGCGCCCGTGACCGGAGTGGCCAGGAGATCACCCACCGCGACCCCGGCCGGCAGGGCGGCGTCGTCGACGATCACATCGCCGCTCTCGCAGTGTTTGCCGACCAGCCGTGCCCGCAGCGGTCGCGGGGCGCGAGGGCGGCGCGGCAGGAACACCTCGTAGCGGCTGCCGTACAGGGCGGGGCGCAGATTGTCGCTCATCCCGCCGTCGACGCTGACGTATGTCCGCACGCCCTCGATCCGCTTGATCGTGCCCACCCGGTACAGGGTCAGCCCGGCGCGGGCGGCGATGGACCGGCCGGGCTCCACGGTCACGTCGCCGCCCCAGCCTGCATCGCGCACCGCGATGCGCACCCGGGCGGCCCAGTCGGCGAACGAGGGTACGGTCTGCCCCGCCTCGTACGCGACGCCGAGGCCGCCGCCGACGGTGAGCCGGCGCATCCGTGTCCGGGCGGCGAACCGCGCAACAGCTGCGGCGCCTGCCGCGAGCTCCGCAGTGTCCAGCACCTGCGAGCCCACGTGTGCGTGGACACCCTCCAGAATCATCGCCGGGGAGCCGGCGGCCCGCCGCACGGCGGCCGCGGCGGTTTCGCCCATGAGGCCGAAGCCGAACTTCGAGTCGCTGCCACCGGTCCGGATCGCCTCGTGTGCGCCCGCGGCGACACCGGGCGCCACCCGCAGCTGGACTCGGGCGGGCGGCAGGTGTTCCTCGGCGTGCAGGCGCTCGATGCGGTCCATCTCGTCGAAGCTGTCGACCACCACGTGCCGCACCCCGGCGGACATCGCCGCGCGCAGCTCCGCCTTGTCCTTGTTGTTGCCGTGCAGCACGATCCGTCCGGCCGGAACACCCGCGTGCAGCGCCACCCGCAGCTCGCCGCCGGAGGCGACATCGAGCAACAGCCCCTCCTCATGGGCCAGTCGGGCCATGGCCGTGCACAGGAATGCCTTGGAGGCGTAGGCGACGTTGTCCCGGCCGAAGGCCACGACCGCCTCCCGGCAGCGTCGGCGCAGGTGCTCCTCGTCGTACACGAAGAGCGGAGTTCCCCAACGCTGTGCCAGTTCGGTGAGCAGGACCCCTCCGACGGCGAGCCCTTCCGGACGGATCTCGGAAGTGAAGGGCAGCAGACCCGTTTCGATGGCTGACGACATTGTTCCTCCCCGCAGGCCGGTTCTCCGCCATCCTGCGG
Source organism: Streptomyces sp. NPDC057543 (assembly GCF_042801895.1). Lineage (NCBI taxonomy): Bacteria > Bacillati > Actinomycetota > Actinomycetes > Kitasatosporales > Streptomycetaceae > Streptomyces > Streptomyces sp. NPDC057543. Next base: position 8,648 of record NZ_JBHVFF010000245.1, read on the forward strand.
CCTGCACAAGGGGTCACAAAAGCGCATTCTTCTGTGGCTGAGCCTCGCCGTTTTCGATGCTCATGCCGCGTCGGGGGCGTAGGACGGCCCTCGTACCGAGCCGGGGAAGGCCCGCTCGGCCCGTCCGGGCCCCCGATGAGAACGCCGCCGGCCATCAGCTCACCGACGTACCCCGCGAATACGCGACCGACGACGGAATCCGCCTGGGGGAGTGGCTCCGAACCCGAGACCGAAGGCTCTCCGTCAGCTTCCCGTCGACCGGGTCGAAGGCCACACTCACCGGACGGCCGTCGACTGTCTTGCGGACCTCGTCGGCCCAGCCCGGACGCTCTGTCGACACGACCGGCACGTCCGGGAACCGCCGGCGCAGCTCGGCGGCCCCGCGCTCGCTGCGGACGACGTTGACGAGCGCCAGGTTGTGGAACTGCGACACGCCCGTCACCAGCCGCCCGACCGACGAGCCCGCGGCGGTCTGCACCAGAAGACCGTCGTATCCGAAGGCCAGGTGCTCCTGCGCCTCACGGCGCAGCATCACCGTGGTGAGCGGGTTCGCGAGCATCTGCGCGGCGACCTCGTCCGACAACTCGTCCGGTACGGCGACGACCACCTCGGCGTCCGCCACGATCCACTGGGACCACGCCCCCGGCTGGGGGAAGACCGTTACGCGGCCACCGACCTCGACTCCCGCAGCCAAACGCCCTCCCCTGCCGATCGCCTCCACCACGCCGGTGGCCTCCAGGCCGGCCGGAACCGGCCGTGCGGCCTTCCCCCGATAGGCCTCGACAGCCTGGAGATCACCGGGGTGCACCGTGAAGGCCGTGGTGCGGATGAGAACCTGGCCGCGCTCGGGCGCTGCCGGCCCCGGCCCCTCGATCACCGTCAGGACGTCGGCAGGCAACCCTCCACGGGCGTAGACAACACAACGGTTCATGGTTCTTCTCCTGCGCGCTGGTACGTGTGGGTCCTGGCCTGGGCATCGACCGATGTCCTGCGGCCCCAGTTCCATTCCGCTGAGTGCACTGCGGAACAAGGGTTTCGTAGTGCACGCGGCCTGCGTTGTACGGGCGGTCCTTGCCGTCGGTTCGTGGTGATTGCCAGGTCACGCAGTTCGACACTCACGGGCCGGGTCCTTTCGGGGGCGGTGTCGGGGTGAGAGCTCGATCCGGCGTCCGTGCGGCGGCCGCCCCCGTGCACGACGGCCGATCGGCGTCCCCAACGGTCAGCCCGCGACACGCTCGACGACGAACGACGAGGAGGTGGCTTCAGGGGCTGAACAGGCCAGGGTTTTCACGGACGTAATCGGCCACTCCCGAAGGAGGCCGCCCGATGACCTGTTCGACCCCGTCCGCCTTGCGGTCGTACCGATTCTCCGCGTGAAGGCGAGCCATGGTGGAGATGTGTTGGAAGACGTGGTCGGGCAGCCCCAACGGCCTGAGATCGTCGTCGATCCATTCCTGCAAGGGGACGTCGATGTAATCGACCTGTCGGCCCAGGGCTGCGGAGACCTCCGCCGCCATGGCGGCGGCGTCCTCCGAACGCGGGCCGGTCAGCTCATAAATCCGGCCGACGTGTGGGGCAGGATCGGCCAGGATCTCCTCCACGACCGCGGCGACGTCGCCGGCCGCTACAGGAGAAGTCTTCGCCCGGCCGAAGGGCAGCCTGATGCTTCCGTACTTCGCGATCGAGGAAAAGCCCACACGGAACAGCGGGTTCTCCATGAACACGGTGGGCCTGATCTGGACAACGGGCAGGCCCGACCAACCGAGGATCTGCTCCACCAGCCACTGCTGCCGCTGCTGCACGGACTCGGAGGTGCTGGTGAGGTCCATCTCGGACACAGTCAGCTGCGACATGTTCACGAACACTTCCAGGGACCCGTACGCACGCGTGACGGCCGCCACCGTCACGGCAGCCTCCAGATACTGGGCCGACACGCCCATGCCGAAGTACACACGTCCACAACCGGCCAGGGCGTCGACGACGTCACCCGCACGCGTCAGGTCCCCGACGACGACCTCGGCGCCCGTCGCACGCAAAGCCTCCGCCCGCTCATCATCGCGGCGCACCATGGCCCGGACGGGGAGGCCCCGACGCCGAAGGCCTTCGACCACGGACCGCCCGACGGCGCCGACACTGCCCGCCGCGCCTGTCACCAGAATGGGTAGCACACTGGTTTCTGGGGTGCGGTCCATAGAAGCAGCCTGTGATACGCACGACCAGGGCGCAACTGGAGCCCGCCGAACCGTCGGCGCTCCGCCACCGCAGACGGCCTGTCGGGGCATGCCCTCACCGCCATGCCGCCCACTTCTTCACCGCGAACCGGTCGCCTGCGCGCCGCACTTCGGCCGCGCCCGGCCCGGGGAAGTGCGCGGGGAACAGCAGGGCGCCGCGCTCCGCGGCCTCCCCCAGCACCCGGCGACGGCTGTCGCGTGCCCGGGGCTCGTCCTCGTCGAAGCAGGGGCAGTCGTCCGGCTCCACGATCTGCAGTGGACTGTGCAGCAGATCCCCGGCGAACACCGCCCGATCGGTGCCCCACCGCAGCCATACGACACAGGAGCCGGGCGTATGGCCGGGGGCGGGCTCGATGCGGAGCCGGGCGTCGATGTCGTGGTGGTCGCCCTCCCACAGCACGGTCTGCCCGGCCTGGTGGACGGGGGCGACGCTGTCCTCGAAGACGTTGGCCATCCGGGGGCCGGCGCGGGTCCGGTGTCCGTTGGCCGGGTTCCAGTAGTCGAAGTCGGCGCGCGAGATGACGTACTGCGCGTTGGGGAAGGTCGGCCGCCACTTTCCGTCGTCCGTCAGGCGAGTGTTCCAGCCGACGTGATCGCCGTGGACATGGGTACAGATCACCGTGTCCACGTCCTGCGGGCGGACGCCTGCCGCGGCCAGCTCACCGAGGTAGGGGGTGTTCAGATGGTGGAAGGACGGCATGGCCGGGCGTTCCCGGTCGTTGCCGATGCCGGTGTCGATCAGGATCGTCCGGCCCTCGCTGCGGATCAGCCAGGTCTGGATCATGACGCGGACCTCGTCGGCGGCCGGGTCCAGGAAGGTGGGGGCGAGCCAGCTCTCGTGCGCCTGCCAGTGCTCGACGGGCACGTCGGGGAAGACGTAGTCGCGGGCGCGGCCTCTGGTAGGCACCTCCAGGACACGGGTGATCTCCGCGTTTCCAAGCACGATGGTGTCCATGCCCCCCAGCCTGCGCGCGGAATGACGCAGCCGCTATCGGTCGCATGACCACACCTCGGAGGGAACGGGATGCGGCGCGATGCGGCCGGTCAGCTGCGCGCCTCGCCGGGTTGGAGCCGGACGGTGACCATGGCGCGGCGGGAGAGCGAGAACGCGGGGCTCGGTCTCGAACCGCATCAGGTTCCTCCGCCGCGGCCGGATCCAAGTGCTTGCGCAGCTCCCGCAACACTGCCGGTGCAGACAAACCCGTGCTTACTCGCCTTCCGGATGTCGTCGAATGCCTGCTCGGCGAGCGCGGTGAACGGACCACGCTGAACGGAGGAGAGAACCCTGGCGGCGAGCACACCGAGGTCCGGCTCAGCGGTCCGACGCGCAGTCGACGCATGTCCCATCTCGGCGCGCCGCTGGGCTGTATGTCCGGCGATCCAGCGATTTCAGTCTCCCGCCCGATGGGCTCGGACATCGTCACCTCACCCCCGGGCGACGTCGCGTCCGGTGCTTGCGCTCCATGGGCCGAGGCATAGCTTCAAGGTCACTAGACTTGGCTGACACAGCTGTGGCTCAACCCTCTGAAGGAGCGGAACATGAGCGAGCGCAGCAAGTTTCTGGAGCCGATCACCCGAGAGAACGTCGCCGTGGTGCTGGTAGACCACCAGGTGGGCCTGCTGTCCGGTGTCCGGGACATTCCGCTCGGCGAGCTGAAGCACAACGTGGTGGCGCTGGCGCGCGCGGCGACCGTATTGGGCATCCCGCTGGTAGTCACCACCACTGCGGCCGACAGCATGTGGGGGCCGACCGCCGCCGAGCTGGTACAGACGCTGCCGGCCGGACAGAAGATCATCGACCGCAGCACGGTCAACGCCTGGCACGACGACCGGGTCCGCGAAGCCATCGAGGCCACCGGCCGGCAGAAGCTGATCTTCGCCGGGGTGTCGCTTGAAGTGTGCGCGGCACTGCCCTCGATCTCCGCGACGGCCGCCGGGCACGACGCTTACGTCGCTGTGGACGCCTCCGGCACCTTCAGCCAGGCCAAGCGCGAGGCCGGACTGCTGCGCATGCAGCAGGCGGGCGTCATCGTCAGCGACTACGCCACCCTCATGGTCGAGGCCCTGGCCGACAACGCCGCCCCCGACGCCGGCGCCCTCTACGCCGCCCTCGACATGCCGTTCGCCATCCTGGTCGGCCAGATCTCCGCGGCCTACCTTGCCTAGCGGCCCCACCGGCCGACCGTTCGCCCACCGCCACGCCGCCGGGCGCCTATCCGAGCCGGGGCGCGACAGCGGCCTGAGGGCACGCACGGAGCCTTTCGCCGGGTGAGGACGGGGTTCCCGACATCCGGCACGCCGTCCGGCGGCACCGCATGCTGGAGCGGGTCCGAGAGGCGGCGCGCACGGGCCGGAAGGTCACACTCCATCCATGGCCGCTCCAGGTGACGCTGACGGCCTGGGTAACACGGTCGGCGCGCACCAGGCGGTTACATGCTTCGGCACGCGATCGCCTGCTTCCCCACCGACAGCGAGATCTGGCTGCCGCCTACCGGCGCGACCGCGGCTGAGCAGCTCCGTTCCGCGTGCCGCCTCGGTTGCACCGCCGCGGTCGCCCGGCGGCTCGGCGTCCCCGACCTGACGACGACCGTGCTCGCCCTCACCCCTCACCGGGCTCGCCGCCGACTCCGGGCCGGCCGGCGGAGCGGCGCCCCGGCCCGGCCCGGCCCGGCCCGGCCCGGCCGACGGATCCTGTCCGTGCCGGCGATGTTCCTCAGCGCCCTCGTCGGAGCCGTACTCCAGAAG
>NZ_JBHVFF010000246.1:0-13623 GCF_042801895.1 Streptomyces sp. NPDC057543
CCGCCGACGCGGGCCTGGGCCGCGGCGGCCAGGTACAGAGCCTCGATGTCCAGCCGGCCGAGGCGGTGCGGCATGGGGCGCAGCAGGACTTTCTGGGTCGTCTCGGCGACGGAACGAACGTCGGCGAGGGTCTGCTCCCGCTGCTGGCGCACATGACTGGCGTACGCGGCCGCGGCGGTGGCGCCCGCGATCACCGCGAGGGTGAACAGGTGTGTGTGCTGCTCACTCACATTACCGATGGTTACGGCGATCACTACGTCGATGGCCGCGGCGAGCACACCTATGGCTACCGTTCCGACCACTGGCCACACCGAGGCAGCGAAAGCGGGGGCGAGAGAGAGGAAGCGGCTGAAGTGGAGGTTACTCGGAGTGACAAAGGCAATCACAGTGATGATGGCGGTCAGCACCAGGGGCGCAAGGAGCGCCAAGTCCTCCCGCAGGCTGCCCGTAAATTGCAGGAATCGACCGAAATGGTTCATACAAGCCAAGTATCGGATCATTTTTGCCATCAGGCCAATTCGTCGCCCAGTACTTCAGCTGTGGATCGTGATCTTGCCGGTGGGGCGTGACTGGGCACGACAACTGTCACTGGCCCTGCACTCCGGCCATGCCCGATCCAGCCCCGGTCCGCAGGCTCCGCCGAGGAGCAACTGTCGATCATTGATGCCTTGATTGCTCTGCCGTTCCCCGAACGGGAAGGCCGGTCGAAGAAGCGACACGGATGGGGCGGGCCCGGGTATCACAACGCTGTTCTCCGGCGGAGCGGGGACTTCTGGAACGCGGATGCGGTCCGTGATGATGTGCGTGAATACGTCGTCGAGCACCTCTACGACGAGGCCGCAGTGCTGGTCGTCGACGAGACCGGTGACCTGAAGAAGTGCACCCACACCGTCGGCGTCCAGCGCCGATACACCGGCACAGCCGGACGGATCGAGAGCTCCCAGGTCGCCGTCTACCTCGTCTACGCCGGTGAGCGGGGACACGCCGCGGTGGACCGGGAGCTGTACCTCCCGCGCTCCTGGACGTCCGACCCGGAACGCTGCCAGGCCGCCGGGCTCGGCGAGGACACCGCCTTCGCGACCAAGCCGGAACTGGCCCGCACGATGATCGAACGGTTCCTGGACGCCGGACACCACGCAGGCTGGGTCACCGGGGACGAGGTCTACGGCGGCAATCCAAAGCTCCGGGCCGCGGCGGCCTCGCCCTGGAAAAGACCTCCGCACAGCAGCCCGAGGCGCGCCGCCTGCTGGGCCAGCACGGCCGCGGGCGTGAATGCCCGTATGGGGCCGATCCCCCTGCTGCAGACCGGAGGCGGCCGAGAAGGGTGACGGCTCCGCCATCGGATCGGTGGCGGGGCCGTCATCTGCCGGTGCGGGCCGGGCCGGAGTCCGGCCCGCACGAGCGTTGGATCAGGTACAGGTGTGGTCGTGTTCGAGAGAGAAGTCGGCCGTGGTCGGCTTGCGTGGATTAATCTCGACCGATGCGGTCTGCGACGCCCAGCCGTCCTTGGACGCGGTCACCGCGAGCGGGTTGTTCCTGACGTCGAGCCAGAGCTGGTAATGACCGTTCTGGTCGGTCTTCAGGATGTAGCTCGCCGCCTTCTTCGAGGTGACCCGCACGGTTGCTCCGGCCAGCGGCGTCGGCGTGCCGGTGCAGTCGGCTCCGATGACCGTCCCGGTGATCTTTCCCCAGGTCTTGGGCGGTTTCACCACGAACGTCACCGGCACCGGCGCGATCCCGTACGGGGTCTTCGCGCTGATCACGAGCTGCGCGGCGAACGTGCCGGGTTGGGTGATCCCGGCGATGTCGGCGTTGAAGCTCACGGTGACGTCAACGCTCTCGCCCGGCTGAAGCGTCACGTCGGTCTTGTCCTTGGACAGCCAGGGGACATCGGTGGTGTCAGCGCACTGGTCGAAGCCGGGCAGCAGCTCCGAGGTCGTAAAGGCGACGAAGCTTCCGGTACTACCTCCGATCTTGTACAAGCCGCAGGCGGAGCCACCACGGTAGAAAGTGCGGCTGGAGTTGGGCAGTGCGGACCAGGTGTTGGAACCCGGGTCGTAGGCGGAGCCCTTGTTGGTGAGCGTCCCGGAGCCGTTGGTCACGCCTCCGGACACGAGGAGCTTCCCGTTTGCCGCTGAGTAGCCCATCCCCCACAGGTCGATCGGCAGGTCGGCGATGGGAGTCCAGCTGTCGGACGCCGGGTCGTAGCTGTAGGCGTGCTCGGTGGTGGTACTTCCCGACGACCCGCCCGCGCAGTAGAGCTTGTTCGCGATGGCGCCGCAGCCGAGCCAGGAAATCGACTCCGGGTAGGCCTTGCTCGAACTCCAGGAGTTCGTGGCCGGGTCGTACACCTGCACGTCCGTCGTGCCACAGGCGGACGCGCAGCCGCCGACGATGTAGATCTTGCTGCCCAGCACGGTCATGGCGGCACCGGCATACGGCTTCGGGTTGTCGGCGCCGGTGGACCAGGCGCCGGTCAGCGGGTCGTAGATCTCGGTCTTGGCCACCGGATTCCCGTTCGCACCCCAGCCGCCGAAGACGTAGAGCTTGCCACCGTGGGCGACCGCCTGCGGCGCTTCCCGGGCGACGCTCAGGTTCGGCAGGGCACTCCACCCCTTGGCGCCCGGGTAGTAGACGTATGCCTTGCTGAGCATATGCGTGCCGTCGGCTCCGCCAGCTGAGTAGACCTTGCCGTCGATGGTCGCCACAGCGTTGTCCATGATCGGGACGGGGTAGTCGGGCACCGTCGTCCACGGTGCCTCGTACGGCGTCGCCGAGGGCTTGGTGGGCGCCGTCTGCGTGGTCTTGCCGGGCCGCAGCCGCAGGGGGCTGTAGTTTCCCTTCACCTCCTGCAGCGGAGCGCCCTGCTGCGCCGCGGCGGGCTGGTGGACGCCCGGCAGCTCATCGATCTTGGCGGTCACCGGGGCTGTTCCGGTGTTCTTCAAGGTCAGGGTGGAGCTGCCCTGGCCCTTCCAGGCGACCGTCTTGCTGAGCTTGGCCGGGCTGACCGCGATCCGGGGTGCCGGCAGGGCGAACGTGCCGTCAGTTGCGTGGTTCGGGGCCACGTTGACGGTGATGTCCTGTGCGACGTAGTAATTCCCCACCGTGGCGGAGAACTTGTGCTCCCCGGTGAGCGAGGAGAACATCCAGTAGAAGCCGTCGCCCAGCTTCGGGTCGTTCGGCGTCGCCGCCGAGGTCGTCTGCTCCGCGGGCTTGTCAGCCGAGGTCACCGAGGCGCCGTTGATCCCGGCGCCGGTGTTCTTGTCGGTCACCCGGCCGACGAGCAGGCTGCCGTCCACCGGGTCACAGGTGCGGTCGCCGATGAAGACGTCGTCAACCTGCCACCACCACCCCCACTTGGCGGTGAGGTGGAACCGTACCTGGACGTTGGCCTTGCCGGCAGCCTGGGGCAGGTCCACTACCTCGGTCCGCGGCCCCCGGGTGCTGTCCTTGGTGTGGTGCCAGGCATTGGTCCACGTCTGGCCGCCGTCGACGCTGAGATCGACGTCCCCGGTCTGGCCGAACGAGAAGCCGTAGTAGTCGGTGCGGAAGACGAGGGACGGGTGGGTTCGCTGACTGAAGTCCATAACCGGGCTGATCAGCGACGTGTCCTGGGTGTTTCCGTAACCGTAGTTGCTGCTGTCGACGATGGCGAAGCCGCGGGACCCGCCGGTCTTGTTGCCGCGCTTGCGGGGATCGTTGAACACCCAGGTCTGGCCGTTGCCCACCTTGTCATCGACGGTCCAGCCCGACGGCGTGGTGCCGCCGTCGAACGACTCGCCGGTACCGGCGTAGCGGTAGCCGTATCCGGCCGCGCTGCAGGTCATCGGGTCGACTGATGCATTGACGTCATGCGTCAGATCCGCCGAACCCACCTGAACATCCTGAGAGTCCTGCTTGTAACCCGGATACAACGGGTCGACCTGCAGAGTGTACGTGTTCCCGGCGGGCAGGCTCAGGGTGTACTTCCCCGTCTTGGGGTCGGTGTAGGCGACCGCCGTCGGCTCATCCTTGACCCGTACGGTCGCATACAGCGGCCAGCCCTGGCCAGAACCGTCATGGACCGTGCCCACGACGTTGACACGCGGCTTCGCGGTCAGCGCGAAGTCTTCGGTCACCGTCTTCCCGTCCGCGATCGCGACACCCGGCACGGTCTTGCCGGCGTACCCGAACTTGCTCGCGCTGACGTCATACGTTCCCGGTGGCACGGTCAGGGTGAAGTGCCCCTGCCCGTCCGTCATCGCCGTGACGTCACCCACGGTGACCTCGGCCGCCGCCAGTGGAGCCGTGCCGTCGGTGACGGTGCCGGTGAGAGTGCCGTTCGGCCCGGAACGGAACGCGGCGAGCCCGTTCGGAGTGCCGAGACCGGTCGGCCCGTCATAACCCGGGCCCGCAGTGCACAGGTAGCCGGCAGACGAGCAGCTGCCGTTCTTTCCGGACGTCACATCGTTGAGCGCGGACGGCTGGGCATACGGGTAGGAGTTCGGGGCCGAACCCGTCGCCGGTGTCCCGGCCAGCGCGTAGGCCGAGGCGATGATCGGGGCGGACGCGCTGGTGCCGCCGAAGACCTGCCAGCCACCGTGGTAGACCGCGACACCGGTGTTCGGGTCCGCCACCGCGGACACATCGGCGACCGCACGACGCGCGCAGCCGGTGTCCTTCTGGAACGACGGCTTGGACGCATACTCCGAGCAGCCACTGCCCGCACCACTCCACGCCGCCTCGGTCCAACCGCGGCTGGTGGAGGTGTTCTTGACCAGCGAGGTGCCACCGACCGCCGTCACATGCGGGGACGAGGACGGATACGAGACGCCGTAACCGTAGTCACCGCTACTGACGGTGATCGCGACACCAGGATGGTTGAAGTAGGCATCGTCGGCCTGGGTTTGATCGGAACCTTCGCGGCCGCCGTAGCTGTTGGAGACGAACTTGGCGCCCTGGGCCACCGCCTGGTTCACGGCCGTACCGAGGTTGTCCACGTTGCTGTCGTCGGCCTCGACCAGCAAGATCTTGCAGGTCGGGCATATCGCGCTGACCATGTCGACATCGAGTGCGATCTCCCCGGCCCACCCGGCGTCCGGTGGCGGATAGTTCGTGCCGCCGCGCTGGTCGATCTTCTTGAAACAGCCGTTGGCCGTGGTGCATGCCGGCAGCCCGTACTGCTGACGGTAGACGGCCAGGTCCGCCTCGGCGTCCGGGTTGTCGAACGCATCCACGATCGCGACCGTCTCAGTGGATCCGCCAGAGGGCAGGTTGTACGCGCTCTGCAGGTCGGCCGGGCCGAAACCGGTGGGAGCGGCATCAGCCTGGAGACCCTTCGCCGCGACGATATCGGTGCGGACCATGGCGAGACAGGACATCTCACCGGCTTTTGACGGCTTGGCGCACACTTGACTGGTGGGGTGCTGGCCGGGCGAGGTGGGGTCGGCGGCCTTTGTGGTCGGGACAGGACTCTCGGCGGAGGCCGCGGAGGCGGGGGCCGCGGTCGGCACAACGATCACCGTGAGCACGGCGACAGCGAGCGTCACGATCAGCGCGCAGACACGTCCGACCGTCGTGGTCAACGCCACCGGAAGCGACCTGCGGCGGAATGGTCGCGGGGGGGAATGAGACACGTACCTCTCCTACGGGGTATCGTTGATTGTCAATCAGCAGATATCTGCTCAGCCGCCCTTCTCCGGCTGCGACTTGTTTCAACGGCCTCGCGTGCTGTAGTGCGGAATTGCATCCGTGATCACGGGAGCATGAGGTCCCATTCGGTCTCTTTCAGCCGAATGGTGCCTGCCGTGATCAATTCCGGCTTGCCGTGGCCGTCATTACCCAAGGCAGATTCCACGGGCAGGTTCATGGGAGAGCACCGGGACTCTCCCACGGCGTCGCGATGACGACCAGGAGATACGGACGGCGGATAGCCGACTTGACGGTGATCCGTCAAGCATGGGGGCTGTATGGACCAACTCGCATAGACGGGCAGGCATTTGGTGCGCCCGCATGAGCGTGAGCTGCGGGACGTTCCCGCGGAGCGGGTTTGAGGGCGGCCCGTAACTGGGTGAGGGTGAGCCGGGCGGCCTTGGCCGAGGTGGGTGCCAGGGCGAGGACGACCCAGGCATCGGGCCGGGTCATCCCGCCCTTCTTGCTCTGGAAGGCAAAGAGGGCGGCGGGATGGAACTCGCGCAACATTGAGCGGACCTGGTTGGCGATCTGCTGTCGGCTCCAAACCGCGTCTTGCTGGGCGCGGGCCTACACGGTGATGGTCGGGGCAAGTTCGGAGTCGGCCGACAGAGGGCGGTGCATGGCCATGTCGGTGCGGAGGATGTTCACCAGGACCAGGCCCGCAATGTCCGCCAAGGCTTCATGGATCCGAAGCAGAAGGCGGCGTTCGAGGAGTTCCTTGCCCGGCAGGCATCCCTCGATGAGCAGTGACGCGCCGACCCATGCTTCGTGGCTTTGTAATTGATCTCTGGGCTCTGGTCCACTTCGTGTGGTGTGGTGACGCTCGGTCAGGTCAACAGGACACGTTTGCGGAGGAATTCGAAGCCTGCGCGGCGCAGTCGGGTAGCGGCGGACAGGATGGTGAGCATGTTGGCCTGGAACTTCTCACGGGCCTGCGTCTTCGTCTGGAAGCGCCGGTTGCGGACTTCGAGCAGGGGCGAGATGTACCACCTGCTGACTATGAGGGTGAGCAGGGACGTCACGATCGAGACCAGCGCGGTCGTGCTCCACGAGGGCATCAAGTCAGGCATGGGCGTGATGGTGGTTGGTGCCGGCCGAGATCAGTGAATCGGCCGGAGTGTGTGGGCCGGACGCCCTGATCGGCCCCCGAGGCCGAACCAGAAGCGAGGCCCACGGGAGTCGAAGGGGATGCAGCTGGCAGATTCCCATCCCCCGTCGGACCATCCGACTGCCCCGTGTCAGCGAAAGTTCACTGATTGCCATCGAAGATTGACCACTGCAGGGTTCGTGCCGTTGGCCCCTGACCTTCCAAGTCAGGCGGATGCGAGCCTGTCACGTCAGCGTCGCGCAAGTGGGCGCGGCGCTCACCCGAGAGTGTGGCTGCCGCGGTCAAAGGCGAGCCGGAACTCCGGGAAGCGTGCCCTCTTCGGATCCAGCAGGTCGATCAGCGTGACCAACTGCGTCTGCAGATCCTGTAGCCGAGTGATGGCCGGGGCGGTGTCCGCAGCGAGCCGGTCCATGTCCGCCAGCAGGACGGAGAACCACTCGGCGAAGTCGTTGTCGTGCTCCGGCTTCACGCAGAACTCCGCGTAGCCCAGACAGCGACGTCGACCCGGCTCACCATCGGGATGGACCATCAGTTCGCCGATAGCCCGCTGCTGAACGCGGAACAGGCGCAGCTCATTGCTCACCGGATCGATCCTGGCCAGGCTCGATCCGATCCGCGAGATCTGCCGCATGACCCGCGTGTTGACGCGGCTCCGGCCAAGGTCGAGGAACTGGATGTCACGTCGCAGGATCTCCACCCAGCCCAGGTATCGGGGCAATTCAGCGTGGCCGTCGCTGCGCGGGCGGCGTCTACGGCCCGGGTATACCCCGAGGTCGTCGATCGGGCTCACGCCGACTTTGCCGCCCTCCAGGCCCAGGAAGTTCCTCACCCCTGCCTGGCCGAAGTGCTCCAGCCTGCGAGCGAGAAGCGTTGAGCAGGGGGTACCGGCTACGGCTTGTACACGTACGGGGTCGTGGTGCTCAGAGCGGCGAAGCCGAGCCGTTGCAGGATCGGGCGGCTCTGGTCGGAGGCGTCCACCTGCAGGTAGCGGTAGCCGTGCTCGGCGGCGATCTTGGCGCGGTGCGCAACCAGCGCCCGGTAGATCCCCCTGCCGCGCCAGGCGGGTACGGTGCCGCCGCCCCAGAGGCTGGCAAACTCGGTGCCTGGGTGTAGCTCCATCCGCGCCCCGCAGACCGGCACGTCGCCGGCCATCGCGACGACCATGCTGACCGTCCCCGAGCTCTCGGCCAGCATGTCGAACAGGCTCGGCCGCAGCCAGTCCGCAGTCGTCTCGAACGCCCCCTCGTGCGCGGACAGCATGAGTTCCACGTCGGCAGGGGTGGTCACCGGGTGCAGCCGGACACCCTCGGGCAGCCCACCGCCGTCGGGCAGGTCGGCGATCCGGGCGATCATCAGGGCCTCGTCGGGCTCAGCCTCGAACCCGGCCGCCAGCAACAGCTCGCCGAGATCCTCCGGCTGGTCGTGCGAGTAGAGCTTCCACTCGAACTCACGGCCCAGCTCGGTGAAGTACCGCACCTGCTCGGCGATCTCCTGCCGCGCTGTGGCCTGGTCCAGGCCGGACCAGACGACCGCACTCCAGCCGCCCTCGACGCCGACCTGTCGCACCACCTTGCCGACCCGCTCGACCCGGACGCCGGGCGCGTCGGCGAGGGTATTCCGCCGAATCTGACGGTCGAAGAGGGCGAGTACTTCAGAAGTATCCATCCGCGTATTTCAGCACGGGCGAGAGGGCTCACCAAGCGGATTTCCACCCACCTGGAGGGGGAGCCGGATCAGCGGCCGCAAAACCAACGGATACCGCTGACCTGGGGCGATGCCGTGGTTACTTTGCCTACTGCGCTGGGCGGGGCAGTGCGGCTGCCTCTGTCGGCTCGGCGAGTGTCGGGCAAAGGGATCGGGCAGGTCGCCGGGAGAGGGAGAGAAGGGTAGGCGGAGGTAGGCGCACAGGACGTCAATGCAGGTCTGGCGCAGGTTGTCGTCCCGGGCGTCGTCGGCAAGCCCGGTCAGTGCGTGGACCCCGCCGAGCCGGACTGCGGGTGAGTCGGATCCCAGTTTGTCGACGGCTTGGGAGAAACGCTCGGTGTGGAGAGGGGCGGCCTCATGGTGGGCGCCGACCTCGTCGACGCGCTGGCGACGGCCGCGGCATCAGCGAGCCGGACCTCGGCAACCGCCGCACCGTCCAGGACGGCGGCCGTCGCACGGTCCGCGAGGCAGGCTCCGAGCTGTACTACCGCCCGGGTCCGGAGCGGATCGTCCAGCACCCGGACGGGTCCGTCCGTGCCACAGCACCAGCTGGTCGGCCCCGGACACCACGTACTCCCACCGGCTGCGCGGCTCCCTGAGCCCTCCAGGTTTCTCCACCCCCGCGCTCTCAGCCTCTGCCACAGCAGATCCAGCTCGACGAGCAGCGACTCCAGGGTGGACTCCTGCTGCTATGGCGCTTCACTGCGACTGACGCGGCCGTCGCGCAGGCGGCCTGGAAGCAGCTTTACGGACGGCTGTCTGCGTCGTGCTGCCAGGTCACGCCGAGGGCGGTACCGCTGTACAGGGTGCGCGGGGCCTGGGCGGAGCCGGACGGCTGCCGTCCGAGAGCGTCAGGGATGCCGGCGAGCCGGCCCGGATCGGGGGACAGCTCGGCCGGGTCCGGAGGCAGCAATTCGCCGATACCGGCGGACTTGGACAGGTTGTCGGCGTCGTCGTCGCTGTACCAGCCGGTGACCAGGTAGCTGAGGGTGCCGTTGGCGAGGGCGGGATCCCCGTTGCGGTACACCAGGGAGTCGTGGACGGAGAAGACGTTCTCGTTGTACGGCTGGTAGGCGGCGAACGTCGGCAGTCCGGGGCCGACCGCGGTGAGGAACAGTCCTTCCGCGGGGCCGTCCGGTTCGACCCACGAGCCGGCCCTCAGGTCGAGTCTCCTCCCCGTTGCGGCGGGCCCGGTCCGGCTGTTGTACAACGTGAGGCTCCGGGCGGTGCCCCGCGCCCCGTGCGGACCTTCGTTGTCCAGGAAGTCACTGTGGACAACCCAGCCGGCGGCCTGGCGTGCGTTGGCCGGGCCGTGGTAGCGAACCATCAGCCAGCGGTTGGGTACCAGAGGGAAGTCGATCTGCCCGTTGTCGGGGTGGTCATACCCGTGGGTGAGGGCCTCGGGGAGCTGCCACTGCAGGAACACACCCGCATCGGATTCATCGAAACTCCGTGCGTTCGAGATGTTCGCCCGGTTGACGGCCAGCGCGTGGACCTCGATCGGCACAATCAAGTCGGTGTCACTCATTGCGGTCTCCTTGCGAATGCGGGACGCAGCTCCGGCAGCAGCGGGGGCTGATCATGTCCACCGCGCTGGCGGGAACGATCAACTCGATGGCCGGGGGCGGTGAAGTGGGCTGGTCAGACATACGGGCCTTCCACTTGGCGGTTGCCTGCGCGGGCACCCGGAAGACAGCGATAGCTAGTCGAGCAGCTCGTACCTGTCGGCTGTCCAGTCAGCGAACAGGGTGAGTGCCTTCTCTGTTTCGGTGCGTTCAGGCGTATTGGAGGTGGCCGGCCACCAGTTCTCGACGTGTTCGGCGTCTACGAGCACGTAGGTGGCGTAGCAGTCGAAGTTGCCGGGGTCGTCGGCGACACCGATGCGGATGGGAGCGTCATCGGGCAGGTCTTTGATCGCTTCGCGGAGCTGCGCGACGTTCCACGCCGATGGGGCGTGGACGAAAGTGTCAGCCATGGGCACAGGATGCAGGACCGGTCTGACAGTCCTGGTGATGACACGGCCGTACCCCGGGCCAGAGCGCTGATCCGGGGTACAGGGAGCTGGGGTGAAGAACCGATCACCGGGTGGCGAACCGAACCCAGCCGACGAACACCGTATTGGCCAGAGGATTGCCGTGGCCCATGAATCTCGCGGTGGCGACGCGCGGGGCGGGCCTTGCGCCGGACTTCTCTGCGACCGTCAGCCATGTTCCGTGCCGGCCGGGATCTCTTTCCGCCTCGGGAGGTGGCCAGGGCGTCGGCAAGTTGGTGACCTGGCCGGTTAGGTGGCCGGTTGTCCAAATCCGAAATCCGTAGGGTTTGAGGATTCGGCGGTCATCGCGGCCATGGTGCCTGAGGGCGTGGACGATGTTGGCATGGCCGGCCCTGGCCGCCTAGCATCGCCGGTCATGGACATCGCGCTTGTCCGTTCACGATGGCGGGCCGTACTTGCCATGTTCGCCGTGCTTCCGTGGGGGCTGGGCCTGCCGTTGGCGGCCCTCACATTCGGATTGGACGCCGTCGCGGGGCAGCCTGATGTGCTGGGCACCGCGATGGCCGTGGCAGCCGGTGCGGCGTCCTTCGCGACCGTTCCGGCTCAGGTGCAGACTGTCAGGGCTCTGCTGTCCAGACCCCGGCTCACCCTGGAGACCGACGCCCTGGTCATCCATGACCCCGTGCTCCTCCGCAAAGGCGCCCGGATCGCGCGCGAGCGAATCGCGGAAGCCGATCAGCTGGACTGGAAGGACGCCGAGGTCAGCTTCCGCATCGGCTACGACACGACCGAGCTGACTCCGTTCCGCGAACCGCTGAACGTGGAGGTACGGCTACGCGGCGACCACGACTTCCCCTCGGCCCGAAGGCTTCACCGCGGCACCTGGATCTGGCGCCTCGCCCGCAGATCGGACCGATCCCCGCAGTTTCCGGTGCCGGGCGACCGCTACCGAAGGATCCGGATCCGTGCCAGACACCCGGTGGACGCCCTCACCGCCCTCACCGAATGGGCCACGAGCTCAGCCGCTCCTGACGCCGGGCGCCCTCCCCATGGAACGGCAGGTGAGCCCTACTAGCAGGGCCCCGGAATTCAGGCGGTTTGTCCCGGTTTTCGCCGATCAGTGGGGCAGCGTCCCGCGACATCGAAAGGGCCTCCAAGGAAGCCTTCGAGCACGCCTCGCTCGGCACCGACCCGGCCCCCTGCGCGGGACCGACAGTGCTCTGCTGCTGCCAGGTCGCGCTCACGGTCGGGGCGCCATACCGTTCACACCCACGATGCCCAGCTTGAGGTCCTGGCCGATTTGGATACCGAATTCGACCTTAAGCTCCTGCGGCGCGTTCTCGGTGCCCGCGACCGCACCGTGGACCTCCTCCAGGAGCTGCCCGAGCGGGCGCAGCGTGGCTCGCAGGCCGTCCGTTGCGAGCGCAGCAGCCCGTCCCCCGCGCGCCACCGGAGTGGAGGTGCCAAATACCTCGGGAAGATCCGGCGCCTCCGACGTCTCGGCAAGGACGAGGGCCGCTGCCGGCTCTCCGGCGTCGGACAGCTCCACACGCAACGCAGCGCCAGCCACATCGAGTTCAAGGTATTCGGGCATAACTACATCTTGCCGACCTAGGCCGACGCCGGACCGAATGCCGCGAGCCCACCGGGCTGGTACAGGGGGGAATGTTCAACCTCCACCACCCGCGCCCCGGCTGATCAGGGCAGGCCAGCCGGGGCCGTGGGGGCACAGAAGGCTGCCGCCTCTCGGCGATTCGCTCCACGAGCGTTTCAGCCGAACGATCCTCCCCATGAGCCATAGGTGAGACCGTGCGTGTGCGCCGGGGCAGATCAGGCTGCCCCGGCGCACGGCCTGCATGGGTGGCGGGGCTTTCAGCCCGCCTTGCGGGCAGCCCGCTCACCGCCGGGTGTCAGCGGCGGTGGTGGTGTCCGCGGCCCCAGGACTCAATGTCGATAGTGCGGCCACGGTCGTCGCGCAGGGGCGCGGTGCCGGAACGGTTGTCCCAGACTTGGTTGCGGCGGTCCTGATAGAGGTCGGTGCGGGTGTCGCGGCCGATACCGGTGTGGATGCGGACGGTGGCGCGGCCGGCGAGCCGGACGACGTTGTCGAAGCGGTAGCGGTGGCCGTCCTCGTCGCGCAGCGTCCAGCCATCCAGGTTCACCGCGCGGCGGTTGTGGTTGGTGAGCTCGACCCACTCGGCGTTCAGCGACCGATTGGTGCGGTTATCGCGGCCCGGGCTGTCGGCCTGCACGGCGCTGATCTCGACCCGCGGCTGCCGGTGGCGGTCGTTGTCGTGAGCTCAGGCCGGCAGGGCGACGGCGCCGGCGGCCAGGACAGTGGCCGCAATACGGCGGGCGGATACAGAAACAAACATAGGTTATGCCCCCTCAAGAACAGTGAAGCTCCGCCATCTTGAAGTGGCTGGTCAGCGGGGTGGCGTGACCTCGTTTTGGGGTGCTCGTGCTGGTCGTGGGCGGCAGTCTGTGTTGCAGATCGTCCGGCGGGGTGGTTTTACCGATGAGTTCACCGTCCTCGAACGGTCTACCCAGCGACACGATCGTTCTCGACAGGAGTGCCATGTCCACCATCCAGCCGGTGATCATTACTGCCGACCAGGACGTTCTGCTCGGCTTCTATACGAAATTGTTCGGCGCTGAGGAGATCTTCCGGGTACCGGCCGAAGGCCCGGCCTTCTACCTCGGCTTGCGCATCGGCGACACCGACCTCGGGCTGGTGGCCAAGGCGAACCCGGGGACCGGGGCGGCGTCGCGAATCCTGCTCAGCATCGGTGTCGACGACGTCGACGAGACGCTCGGCCGGGTGGAGGCGCTGGGCGGCTCGGTCCGCGGCGGCCCCAACAACATGCCGTGGGGACAGCGCGTCGCCCACATCCAGGACCCCGACGGCAACCCGGTGAACCTCACTCAGCCAATCCCGGCCCGGTGACGCTGTTCCGGGGGCATGTGCTGATCGTGGGCTACCCGCGGTAGAGATCAATTGTCGGTAGCGGCCTCGCTGTTCGTCAGGACGAGCAGCGCGCGAAACAGGTGGGTGGCGCGGGCGGGGTCAGTACTGAGCTTGGTAGGAGGCCGCTTGCCCGGACTTGAGTGAGACGACCTTGCGAAACCCGTCTCACTCAAGTCC
>NZ_JBHVFF010000247.1:0-13565 GCF_042801895.1 Streptomyces sp. NPDC057543
GTGGCGCCCGCTGTGAGCGCCGAGATCACCGAGCCCGTCGAAGTCGAGGCCGAGGTTGCGGAGGCGCCGCCGGCGCGTACGCGTCGTCGTGCCGTTCGTAAGGCGACGGCTCCGGCGGGTGCGCCGCAGGCCGTCGAGGCCGTTGTCGAGCCCGAGGCCGCAGTCGAGCCCGAAGCCGAGGTCGAGGAGGCGCCGCCGGCGCGTACGCGTCGTCGTGCCGTTCGTAAGGCGACGGCTCCGGCCGGTGCGCCGCAGGCCGCCGAGGCCGTCGAGATCGTCGAGGAAGCGACGCCCGTGACGACTGCCGAGCCCGAGCCGGCCGAAGCCGCCGCCGAGCCCGTGGCCGCCGCGCCGCGCGGCCGTACCCGGCGCAGGGCATCGGCTCCGGCCGGTGCACCGCAGCCCGCCGAAGCGGTCGTCGAGCCCGCGGAGGCGGAGGAAGAAGCCGTCGAGGCCCCGCGCGGGCGTCGTCGTGCGGTCCGCAAGGCGACCGCTCCGGCCGGTGCGCCGCAGGCCACCGAGGAGATCGGCGAGAGCCTGCCCGAAGCCGCCGCCGAGGAGCCGGCCGCCGAGCCCGCCGAGGAGGCCGCACCGCGCGGCCGTACCCGGCGCCGCGCCACCGCGGCTGCCGGCCGGCCCGAGTTCACCGCCAAGGAGGAGGAGCCCGTACGCAAGAGCCGTCGCGCGACGCGCCCCGCCGTGGCCGTGTTCCAGGCGCCGGTCTTCGCCGAGCCGATGTTCCAGACCCCGGAGACCGCGGCTGCCGCCGCTGCCGCTTCGCGTCACGAAGAGGTCGAGGAAGAGCCGGAGACGGTCGAGGAGCCGGCCGCCACCATCGAGGCACCGGCCGCCGAGGCCGCGCCGCAGGCCGGTTCGCGCCGTCGTCGCCGCCGTCGCGGTGAGGCCGCCGAACCCGAGCAGGCCGCCGCACCCGCCGCCGAGGTGGAGGAGCACGTCGAGGAGGAGCACGAGCCGGAGGGCGAGAGCGAAGCCGGGCACGAGGGCGAGGAGACGGACGAGTACGAGGACCGGCCCTCGCGCCGTCGTCGTCGTGGAGGCCGTCGCCGCCGTCGTGGCGAGAGCGCCGAGGGCGACGAGACCGCGGAGCAGTTCGGCGACGAGGCCGCCGCCGAGCACGCCGAGGGTGACCAGGAGCGCGCTCAGGAGTCCGAAGAGGAGGAGGACGAGGAGCACGAGGCGTCCGCCGCCGGATCCAGCAGCAGCCGTCGCCGTCGTCGTCGCCGTCGTCGCAGTGGGGACGTCCCGTCCGAGGCCGACAACGGCGTCGACGACCCGGAGCGTACGGTCGTCAAGGTCCGCGAGCCCCGTAAGAAGGAAGAGCGGGAGCCCGGCACCGGCTTCGACGAGGTCCAGTCCATCAAGGGCTCGACCCGTATGGAGGCGAAGAAGCAGCGCCGCCGCGAGGGCCGTGAGCAGGGCCGCCGCCGCGTCCCGATCATCACCGAGGCCGAGTTCCTGGCGCGCCGCGAGGCCGTCGAGCGGGTCATGGTCGTCCGTCAGAACGGCGAGCGCACCCAGATCGGCGTCCTCGAGGACAACGTGCTCGTCGAGCACTACGTCAACAAGGAGCAGGCCACCAGCTACGTCGGCAACGTCTACCTGGGCAAGGTGCAGAACGTACTGCCGTCCATGGAGGCCGCCTTCGTCGACATCGGTAAGGGCCGCAATGCCGTCCTGTATGCCGGTGAGGTGAACTTCGAGGCGCTCGGCATGGCCCACGGGCCGCGCCGTATCGAGACCGCGCTCAAGTCCGGCCAGTCCGTCCTCGTCCAGGTGACCAAGGACCCGATCGGCCACAAGGGCGCCCGCCTCACCAGCCAGGTCTCGCTGCCCGGCCGCTACCTGGTCTATGTGCCCGAGGGCTCGATGACCGGCATCAGCCGCAAGCTGCCCGACACCGAGCGGGCCCGGCTGAAGACCATCCTCAAGAAGATCGTCCCCGAGGACGCGGGCGTCATCGTCCGCACCGCGGCCGAGGGTGCCAGCGAGGACGAGCTGAGTCGTGATGTCGAGCGGCTGCAGCAGCAGTGGGAGGACATCCAGAAGAAGGCGAAGAGCACCGGCAGTTCCAACGCGCCGACGCTGCTCTACGGCGAGCCGGACATGACCGTCCGGGTCGTCCGCGACATCTTCAACGAGGATTTCTCCAAGGTCATCGTCAGCGGCGACGACGCGTGGGAGACCATCCACGGCTACGTCTCCCAGGTGGCGCCCGACCTGACGGGCCGCCTGTCGCGCTGGACCTCCGAGGTCGACATCTTCGCGACGTACCGGATCGACGAGCAGCTCATGAAGGCGCTGGACCGGAAGGTCTATCTGCCGAGCGGTGGCTCGCTGGTGATCGACAAGACAGAGGCGATGGTCGTCGTCGACGTCAACACCGGCAAGTTCACCGGCCAGGGCGGCAACCTCGAAGAGACCGTCACCAAGAACAACCTGGAGGCGGCCGAGGAGATCGTGCGTCAGCTGCGGCTGCGCGACCTCGGTGGCATCGTCGTCGTCGACTTCATCGACATGGTGCTGGAGTCCAACCGGGACCTCGTGCTGCGGCGCCTGCTGGAGTGCCTGGGCCGTGACCGTACGAAGCACCAGGTCGCCGAGGTCACCTCGCTGGGCCTGGTCCAGATGACCCGTAAGCGGGTGGGGCAGGGTCTGCTGGAGTCCTTCTCCGAGACCTGCGTCCACTGCAACGGGCGCGGCGTGATCGTGCACATGGAGCAGCCGACGTCGGTCGGTGGCGGCGGCAAGCGTGCCAAGAAGCGCGGCCGGGTCGGCGCGGGCCAGGAACCCGAGCACGAGCACGTCACCGAGGTCGAGACCGAGGCCGAGGTGGCTGCCGAGGTGGCCGTCCCGGTGGCGCTGCCCGAGCCGGAATTCGTCCCGGACGAGGAGCTGTACAGCAGCGCGGCCGAGGCCGAGGCGGCAGCCTCGCGCGGCCGCGGCCGGCGCCGCGCGACCCGTAAGGCCACAGCTCCGGCCGGCGCCCCGAAGGCCGAGGCGGCCCCTGCCCCGGAGCCGGTCGTGGTCGCGGAGCCCGAGCCGGTCGTGGAGCCGGAGCCCGTCGCCGAGGCCCCCCAGGGCCGTACACGCCGCCGGGCGACCCGGAAGGCGACGGCTCCGGCCGGCCCCCCGGCCCCGGCCACCGAGGAAGCGCCGGCCGTCGAGACCCCGGCCGCTGCCGAGGCTCCGGTCACCGAGGCTCCGGTCGTCATCGAAGCCCCGGTCGTCATTGAGGCCCCGGTCGTCATCGAGGCTCCGCAGCCCGAGGCAGCACTCGAAGAGGCGGTCCCCGCAGCCGCTCCGCCGCGTGCCCGCCGCCGGGTGACCCGCAAGGTCACCGCCCCCGCGGGCTCTCCCGCGGGCGCGGACGCGGCAGAGGTCGTCGTGGTGACCGGCTCCCCGGAGCCGAAGCCCGACACCGAGCCGGCTGAG
The DNA here is from genome assembly GCF_042801895.1 of Streptomyces sp. NPDC057543. Lineage (NCBI taxonomy): Bacteria > Bacillati > Actinomycetota > Actinomycetes > Kitasatosporales > Streptomycetaceae > Streptomyces > Streptomyces sp. NPDC057543. The sequence goes on from NZ_JBHVFF010000247.1 coordinate 3,454, forward strand.
TCGGCCGAGACCGAACTAGCGGAGGCCCCGGCCAAGAAGACGGCCCGCAAGACCGCCAAGAAGGCCACCGCCAAGAAGGCAGCCACCAAGAAGACGGCTGCCAAGAAGACCGCCGCGAAGAAGACGACGGCCAAGAAGGCGGCGGCGAAGAAGACGGTCGCCGCGGAGCAGTCGCCGCAGACGTCCGTCCCGGCCGGCGCGGAGAGCTGACAAACAGTCACGGAGCGGTGAGAGAGGTGCGGTTCCCTCCGGGGGGCCGCACCTCTTTCGCGTGCGGGACACGAGTACGAAGCGTGTGGGCCGCGTCTCATCAGCCGTGATCTCAACGAAATCTTGCTGTGAAAAGCCTGATAATGTGACGCGGCTGCCGCTGGGTGGGACATTCCCGAGCATGTGGGTCGACGCGTCGGCCCACTTCAGGCAGGACAGACCGGTCTTGATGCCCCGGTGCCTCGGGGCATAGAGGTTATCTGCACGCAATATCTTGGTACGGAATCGGCCATGTGCCGGGGGTGCGGAGCCTCATCCGACATTCGCATGTCCTTGGTGCCGTCGCCGGCAGCTCTTGCGGTGTTCTAGGAGGATGTCCATGTCGAGCGACCACAGGGAAGCGATCCCCGCTGCCCGACCGGTGATCGGTGAGGATGAAATCGAGGCCGTGGTACGCGTACTGCGCAGCGGCCGCGTCGTGCAAGGTCCGGAGGTCGCGGCCTTCGAGGAAGGCTTCTCGGAGCTGGTCGACGGACGCCACTGCGTCGCGGTCAACTCGGGTACCTCGGCACTCCACCTGCTGCTGCTCGCCCTCGGGATCGGCCCCGGCGACGAGGTCATCGTGCCCTCCTTCTCCTTCGCGGCCTCCGCCAACGCGGTCCGCCTGGCGGGTGCCGACGTGGTCTTCGCGGACATCGAGCCGGGCAGCTTCGGCCTGGAACCGGCCGCGGTCGAGGCCGCCATCACGCCGCGTACCGCAGCGATCATGCCGGTGCACCTGTACGGCCACCCGGCGGCGATGGACAAGCTCATGCCCATCGCCGACAAGCACAAACTCGCCGTGGTCGAGGACGCCTGCCAGGCGCACACTGCGGCACTGAACGGTACTCCGGTCGGCACCTTCGGCTCCGGCGGTACGTTCAGCTTCTACCCCACCAAGAACATGCACTCCCTCGAAGGCGGCATGGTCACCACCGGCGACGCCGAGGTGGCGCGCACCCTCAGGCTGCTGCGCAACCAGGGCATGGAGCAGCGGTACGCCAACGAGATCGTCGGCGCCAACATGCGTATGACGGACGTGTCCGCCGCCGTCGGGCGCGTACAGCTCGGGAAGGTGCTCGGCTGGACCGAGCAGCGCCGCGCCAACGCCGCGTACCTCGACGAGCACATCACCGCGCCCGGCGTCACCGTCCCGCCCGTCGCCAAGGGTGCACGCCACGTTTACCACCAGTACACCATTCGGGTGCAGGGTGACCGTGACGCCGCCATGGCCAGGCTGAGCGAGGCGGGCATCGGCAACGCCGTGTACTACCCGACTCCGATCCACCGGCTCAAGCCGTACTGGGAGCCCGACCAGAAGGCGGGCCGGATCTGGGACCTGCCGGAGACCGAGCGGGCCGCCGCCGAGGTCGTCTCGCTGCCCGTGCACCCTTCGCTGACGCCGGACGACCTGGACCGCATCGTCGGCGCCGTGAACGTGCTGGGAGAAATGCAGTGACCGCAGGACTGAGAGCCGGACTGATCGGCCTCGGCTCGATGGGCCGCCACCACGCCCGTGTGCTGGTCGGCCTGGAGAACGTACAACTGGTCGGCGTCGTCGACCCGATGGGGGACAAGAACGGCTGGGCGCAGGGCGCCCGCGTGCTGTCCACGGTCGACGAGCTGATCGCACTCGGTGTCGACTACGCGGTCGTGGCCTGCCCCACCGCGCTGCACGAGGAAGTCGGCCTCCAGCTCGCCGAGGCCGGTGTCTGCGCGCTGATCGAAAAGCCCGTCGCCGACACCGTGGAAGGCGCCCGGCGGCTGGTCGATGCCTTCGAGTCGCGCGGTCTGGTGGCGGGTGTCGGTCACATCGAGCGGTGCAACCCGGCTCTGCGGTCGCTCCGTTCCCGGCTGGAGGCGGGGGAGCTGGGAGAGGTGTTCCAGGTGGTCACTCGCCGGCAGGGCCCGTTCCCGCACCGCATCGCCGATGTCGGCGTGGTCAAGGACCTCGCCACGCATGACATCGACCTGACGGGCTGGGTGACGGGGCAGACCTACACCTCGATCTCGGCCCACACCGTGTCGAAGTCCGGCCGACCGCACGAGGACATGGTCTCCGCCGTGGGTCAGCTCTCCGACGGAACCATGGTCAACCACCTGGTCAACTGGCTGAGCCCGCTCAAGGAGCGGTTCACCTCGGTCACCGGTGAACGCGGCACCTTCGTCGCCGACACCCTCACCGCCGACCTCACCTTCCACTCGAACGCCGCGGTGGCCACCGAGTGGGAGGCGCTCCAGGCCTTCCGAGGTGTCTCCGAGGGCGACATGATCCGGTACGCGATCCCGAAGCGCGAGCCGCTGCTGGTCGAGCACGAGCTCTTCCGGGACGCGGTGCGCGGCAGCAAGAAGGACATATGCACGCTGCGGGAAGGGCTGCGCACCGTGGAAGTGGCCGCAGCGGTTCTGGAATCGGCGAAGACAGGACGCACTGTCACGACCTGCGTGGGGGAGCCGGCCACCCATGGAACCTGAGAACAGCACGAGGCTGCAGTCCGGCAGCCGGACCGCGGGCGCGGACCACGTCCGCGCGGCCAGGACGGCTCCGGCGGATCGGGCGAAGTGCCGGGATGTCGACGACAAGCCCGGACCGTTCGACCAGTGGATCCGGGAAACCCAGGTGACGGCGCTCGACAGTGTGGACACGAGGCCGCTTCCCGAACGTACGCGTACATCCGTAAAGAGACCCACCGAGGTGACCGTGTGACCGGCAGACCCGATGCCCTCGCTGTTCCTGACGTCACGGTCGTCGTGGCCGTGTACAACACCATGCCCTACCTGACGGAGTGCCTGAACTCCCTTGTGGGGCAGACCATCGGGCTGGACCGGCTGGAGGTCGTCGCGGTCGACGACGGTTCGACGGACGACAGCGCCGCCGAGCTCGACCGCTTCGCCGAGCGCTACCCGGACACGGTCAAGGTCGTCCACCAGGCCAACTCCGGTGGCCCTGCCATGCCGAGCAACCGGGCACTGGAGCTCGCCACCGGCAGGTACGTCTACTTCATCGGCTCCGACGACTACCTCGGCGAGGAGGCGCTGGAGCGGATGGTGTCCTGCGCCGACACCCATGACTCCGACGTCGTCATAGGCAAGATGGTCGGCACCAACGGGCGGTACGTGCGGCAGTCGCTCTACAAGGCCAATGACCCCGATGTCAGCCTCTACGGGCCCGAGTTGCCGTTCGCGCTGGCCAACACCAAGCTCTTCCGCCGCGACCTCGTGGAGAAGCACCAACTGCGCTTCCCCGAGGACGTGCCGGTCGGCAGCGACCAGCCCTTCACCATCGAGGCGTGCGTCCACGCCCGCAAGATATCCGTGGTGGCCGACTACACCTGCTACTACGCCGTGAAGCGCGGGGACGCCAGCAACATCACCTACCGCGCCGACCATCTGGCACGGCTGCGCTGCACGGCCGCGATCATGGACCACGCGGCCGGGTTGATCGAGGCCGGGCCGAATCGGGACGCCGTCTTCAAGCGCCATTTCACCTGGGAGCTCTCCAAGCTCATCCAGGGCGACTTCGTGGACCTCGGCGAGGAGACGAAGCGTGAGATCTGCGCCGGTATCACCCGGCTCGCCGACACCTATCTGACGGACCCGCTCAGCGATTCGCTCCCGGTCAAGCTGCGGGCGAGGCTCCGGCTCGCGCAGCGCGGCGCCGTCGACGAACTCTGCCGCGCGATCAGCGAAGAGGCTGAGTACGGCGCGCCCCCCTTCCACCTGGAGGACGGCCGGGCCTTCGCCCGCTATCCCGGGTTCCGCGACGCGGGGCTGGAACTCCCCGACCGCTGCTTCGAACTGGTCGGGGAGATCGTCCCCGGACGCCTGGCCAACAAGACCCGGTTGATCGAGTCGGAGTGGGTACAGACCGGCGAGGAGCTGTCGCTCGCCCTGACGATACGGATAGGCGTCGTCGGCGACACCGGCTCCGCGGTCGTCCGTCTCGTCGAGGGCGCCATGCCCAGGAGCGCCGACAAGGCGCGCGCCCGCCGCCTGCCGGAAGGGCATGATCTGCCCCCGGCGCAGGGGGAGTTCACCCGGGAACTCGCGGACGACGGCAACGCCACCGTGCTGCGGGCCCGGATCCCGCTCGAACCCCGTACGGCCAAGCGAGGCGTGCGGGTCTTCGTGGACGTGGCCGGTGGAACGTACGAGATCCCGGTACGCGGCGACGGCCGGCCCATGCCGCTGGCCCGCAGGTGGCACGGCGAGACGGACCCGTACCGGGCCGCGGCGCGTCTCAACACCAAGGGGCGCATGGTGATCAGGACCGGCCCGCTCCATCCGCCCAAGAAGCCATTGGGCTCGCGGCTGCGATCCCTGTTGACCGGCGCCAAGCGCTCCAAGAGGAAGTAACCATGAACATCTGTGTAGTCGCCCTGGGCAAGATCGGTCTGCCGCTCGCCGTGCAGTTCGCCGCCAAGGGCCACCGGGTGATGGGCGCCGACGTCAACGAGAAGGTCGTCGAGCTGGTCAACGCCGGTGTCGAACCCTTCCCGGGCGAGCACGACCTCGACGTCAAGCTCAAGGAGACCGTCGAGGCGGGGCTGCTGACCGCGACGACGGACACCGCCACCGCCGTCGCGCAGTCCGAAGCCGTCGTGGTCGTCGTCCCGCTCTTCGTGGACGCCGAGGGCACGCCGGACTTCGGCTGGATGGACTCCGCGACCAGGGCGATCGCCGCCGGTCTCAAGCCGGGCACCCTCGTCAGCTACGAGACCACGCTGCCGGTCGGCACCACCCGCTCCCGCTGGGCGCCGATGCTCGAAGAGGGCTCCGGTCTCAAGGCCGGCGAGGACTTCCACCTGGTGTTCTCGCCGGAGCGGGTACTCACCGGCCGGGTCTTCGCGGACCTGCGCCGCTACCCGAAGCTGGTCGGCGGGATCGACGAGGCCTCGGCGGCGCACGGTGTGTCGTTCTACGAGTCGGTGCTGGACTTCGACGAGCGTACGGATCTGCCGCGCCCCAACGGCGTCTGGGACCTGGGCACTTCGGAGGCCTCCGAGCTGGCCAAGCTCGCCGAGACGACCTACCGGGACGTCAACATCGGTCTGGCGAACCAGTTCGCCCGTTTCGCCGACCAGCAGAACATCGATGTCCTCAAGGTCATCGAGGCGTGCAACTCCCAGCCGTACAGCCACATCCACCAGCCGGGCATCGCCGTCGGCGGCCACTGCATCCCGATCTACCCTCGGATGTACCTCTGGAACGACCCCTCGGCGACTGTGGTGCGTTCGGCGCGCGAGGCCAACGCGGCCATGCCCGAGTACGCGGTCGACCTGCTCGCCGCCGCTTACGGCGACCTGGACGGGGTGGGCGTGCTGGTGCTGGGCGCGGCCTACCGCGGCGGCGTGAAGGAGACGGCCTTCTCCGGCGTCTTCCCGACCGTCGAGGCCCTGAAGGCGCGCGGCGCGATGCCGTTCGTCTCGGATCCGATGTACACGCCCGAGGAGCTGACCGCGCACGGTCTCGTCCCGCACGAGGGCCAGACCGTCACCGCCGCGATCCTCCAGGCCGACCACGCCGAGTACCGCGAGCTGGCCGCCGCCGACCTCCCGGACGTCCGCGTCCTGGTCGACGGCCGCCGCACGACGGACCCGGCCCGCTGGGAAGGCGTCCGCCGCGTTGTCATCGGCGGCTGACGATGACCTGGCTGATCACGGGCGGGGCCGGTTGCATCGGCTCCCATGCGGTCGAGGAGATGGCGGGCCGGGAGCCCGTCGTCGTCCTCGACGACCTCAGCACCGGCCGGGCCGAGGGGTTGCCGGAAGGAGTACCGGTGGTCGTGGGCACGGTCCTGGACCGGGAACTGTTCGACCGGGTCCTGGCGGCCACGGGGTGACCCGCATCGTGCACATCGCGGGCAGGAAGCAGGTCGCCACCGGTGCGTCGCCCCGTGTCTTCGGCGACGACCGCCCGACGCCGGTCGGCACCTGTGTCCGCGATGACGTCCACGTCGCGGACATCGCCTCCGCCCAGGCCGCCCTCCGCGTGACCCGGGGCCCGTCCGCGCAGCCGGTACTGACACATCGGCAGGGGCGAGTGCGCCCCGGTCGCCGAGATGACCGACATCATCCCGGACGTCACTGGCCTCCTCCCGGTCACCGGGGCCCGCAGGCTCGGCGATTCGGCCAGGATGGTCGGGTCCGCGGGCGGCATCGGCAAAGAACTGGACCGGTCGGCCCGGCACGTCGTACGCGCCGTGATCGAGTCTGCCTGGGCGGGCTGCTGGCCTCCGGCATCGCAGGCCTGCCCCTACGTGACGCATCGCCGCCCGGCCGACCCGGTCACGAAGCGCCACGGAGAACGTCCCCGATACTCAGCAGAACAGGAATGACAGAAGTGCCAGGCAAGGACGAGCGAAGCGGACCCCGTCCGCATCTGCTGTATTTCGCCATCGGGTTTCCCCCGGCCGCGAAGAGTTCCGCATTCCGGATGAGGGAGACCGCCAACCAGTTCGCCGCCGCGGGGTGGGACGTCACCGTGGTCACGATCGCGGAGGAGTCCTGGCTCCGTGACTTCGGTGTGGACCACACACTCTCGGAGTCCGTGGACGAGCGGATCAAGGTGGTGGAGCTGCCGCTGTCGCGTGTCGACCTGGAGACGGACATCCGGCTGTTCTCCGAGGAGCGTGCCCTGGACCCGGGCAAGTGGCTCCAGGGTTACCGCGCCGAGGTACTCAAGAGCTTCCCCGAACCGGTCTTCGGTGACTGGCGCGGAGCCCTGGAGCAGGCCGCGCTCGACCTGCACCGCGAGCGGCCGGCCGATCTCGTCCTGGCCAGTTGTGTGCCGTACGTTCAGCTTGCCGCGGTCCGCAGGCTCTGGGACGAGCACCGGGTCCCGTACGCCGTGGACTTCCGCGATGGCTGGTCCCTGGATGTCATCGACGGCGTGGAGGCGTTTCCCAAGGACTCCGAGGCCGGACGCTGGGAGCTGAGCCTGCTGGAGCACGCGCTGTCGCTCTGGGTGGTCAACGACCAGATCGCCGACTTCTACCGTGCCCGCTACCCCGAGCACGCCGATCGTGTCCATGTGGTGCGCAACGGCTACGACCGGGACAGCGTCCCCGGGCCGCCGGACCGCGCGGACGACGCGAGCGGTCTGGTCTTCGGCCACCTGGGCACGGTCAGCTTCTCCGTGCAGCTGCTGGAATCGGTGCTCGCCGCTTGGAGGACCGCGCGTAGCCGGGAACCGCTCCTCGCCGATGCCCGGTTCGAGGTGCGCGGACACATCGGTGCCGGAGCCAGCCGCGAGGCCAACAAGCACGTCGAGGTGCTGCGCTGCGCGGCCGACGACGGCGTGGTCGTGGGCGGTCCGGTGCCGAAGGCGGAGGTCGCCGGGGTCTATGCCGCGTGGGACGCGCTGGTGCTCATCATCATCGGCGGCCCGTACATGACTTCCGGCAAGGTATACGAATACATGGCCACCGGGCTGCCGGTCGTTTCCATGCACGCGGCCGACCACGATGCCTCGCGACTGCTGGACGGCCACCCGCTGTGGACCGGTCCCCGCGGTCTGGACGAGGAACAACTGGCCGAAGCGTTCTGCGAGGCTGCCCGCATGGCGGTGGAAGCCTCGCCCGAACAGCGCGCGGCCGCCCGCGACCACGGGACCGCTTACGCCCGTGATTCCCTGATGGCGACCGCCGTGCAGCGTCTGAGCGCTCTTGTACTCGGCCGGCAGCCCGCACTTTCCGGAGGTCCCGGCGCATGACCGTCGTAGTAATGATCGCGGGCTCGACACCCCGTCCGGCCGTGATCGCGGCGGCCCTGGAGACATACCGGCAGCTGGGTGCGCGGGTGCATCTGGTCGGTAGCTTCAAAGCCGCCGACATGGAGGCCGACCTGGGCTGGACCACTCTGCACAAGGTGCCCGCCCGCGGGTCGGCCGGCAAGCACGTGCTGCGCAGGACGGAGGCGATGTCCGCCGCCGAGCGGCTCTGGTTCCACCTTGAGCACGACCGGCCCGCACGTGCGGCCCTGCGCACCGCCGAGGTGGTTGTCGCGCTCGACAACCGAGCGGTCTACAGCGCCTGGCGTGTCGCCCAGTCCCGGCGGACCCCGGAGGTGTGCTTCGGGATCGCCGCCGGCCTGCGGGCCGTGGAACGGCGGCGGGAGCAGGCCGGCGCGGTGCTGCCCGAGCACGCGCCGAGCCCGGTCGCCGTGGCCACCGACGGGCTGCGGCGCCGACTGCGCGGCCTGCCCGCCGATCTGCTGCGCAACGCCACCGGGCCGCTCACTCTGCGCAGCCGGGTCGGCGCCCGTGCCTGGCGTGCCGCCGTCTCCGCGCCGGGGGTCCCCGACAGCCTGCGCCTGGCGGCGGCCGAGCAGGTCATCGAAGGCATGTGGCTGGCCGGGCGTCAGGCCGGAGCACTGGTCACCGCCCGCGCGGCCGCCGGGAAGCTCTCCGACCCGGCCAGAAGAGCCCGCCTGCTGAACGACTTGGCGTGGAAGGGCATTCGGAGCGGCCGGACTCCCGGCAACCTCGCCGAGGCGGTCGGGGCCCACCTGGATCTGGCCGACGTGCGTCAGGCGGCCGGCGACCTGGCCGGAGCGTCCAGGTCTGTCCTGGAAGCCATGAAGCTGGCCTTTCACCGTGTCGTCCACATCGACCAGGTCTCCAGCCCGCTGGCCGCGGACCCGGCCGGGTTCACCGCCCCGTTCAGGAAGTCGTCGGCGGCCCGCACCGCGGTCGAGGCGAAGGGCAGGCTGACCCCGGCTGCGGCCCCGCCGAAGAACCGGCCGCTGCGGCTGCTCGTGGCCACCACCGCCAACGCGAACTTCCTGCACCTCATCCGGTCGCATTACGGAGCCAACCCGGACGTCGAGCTGAGATTCCTCGACATGGCCAAGCACCCGGGCATGAACCGGCTCAACGGCGCTCCCCAACGCCACATCGAGCACCGGCTCGGCGGCGACCCGCTGTTCGCGCACACTGCCGAGCAACACCTGAGGCCTTATCTGGACTGGGCCGACACCGTGTTCGTGGACTGGTGTGTGGCTCCCGCGGCTCTCTTCACCGCGATCGATCCGGGCGACACGAGGATCATCGTCCGGCTGCACAGCTACGAGGCGTTCTCGCGGTGGCCCCACATGATGGACTTCTCGCGCGTGGATGACCTGGTGTTCGTCGCCGACCACGTGCGGGATCTGGCGAAGGCCGCCATTCCGGGGCTCGGCGGTGAACGGGCGCCCCGCACCCATGTGATCGACAATGGCATGGACCTGGCCAACTTCCGACGTATGAAGGACCCGTCCACCCGGTTCAACCTGGGGCTGGTCGGCATCGGCCAGGTCGCGAAGGACCCGCTCTGGGCCCTGGACGTCCTCAAGCAACTGCGTGAGCACGACGAGCGCTACCGGCTGATCCTGATCGGTGGGGAGATGAGCAAGCCGAGCAACGCGGCCAAGGCGTACTCACGGAAGCTGGAGAAGGCTCTCAAGCCGCTGGTGGAGAACGGAGTGGTCGTACGGATCGGCGCGACCGACGACGTCGCCGGGGAGTTGGAGGATGTCGGCGTCATCCTCAGCACCTCGGTGCGCGAGGGCTGCCACGTGGGGCTCATGGAGGGGGCGGCCAGTGGTGCCGTACCGGTGGTCCGCGACTGGCCGTTCTTCGCCGGCGGCAAGCACGGTGCCGGGACGCTCTATCCGGCCGAGTGGGTCGTGGGTACCCCCGAGGAGGCGGTCGAGCGTGTGCTTGCCCTCACGGCATCCGACGAGAGCTGGCGCAACGCCGGAAAGCTGGTCACCGAGCACGCGCTGACCACCTGGGACTGGTCGGTCGTCCGCCTGGACTTCGACCGGTTGTTCTTCGGCCGCTAGAGTCCCGCGACCGTACGGGGCCGGGGCCCGGTTCATCAC